>JAYVFW010000278.1:0-39179 GCA_043772715.1 Phormidesmis sp.
ACCAAAACAATCACCTCAGTGCGATCGTCTTCTTCGAGAATCTGTAACCACTGCGGAAACGAAGACCCGACGATCGTGTCGCCGCCAATGCTGATCCCGATCGATTGTCCTAACCCTGCCTGAGTCAGCGTCCAGGCCACTTCATAAGTCAAGGTGCCACTGCGACTAATCAAACCCACCGAGCCAGGTGTGTAAAGATCGGGTGGATGAATGCCCAGCAAAATCTGACCCGGCACAATAATTCCCGGACTGTTAGGGCCGACGATCAGCGTTTCAGTCGCTTCGGCTTTGCGAATCAGATGCACCATATCAAGCGGCGGAATGCCCTGACTAATCAAAATCACCTGCCGAATGCCTGCGGCGATCGCTTCTAATGCCGCATCTAGTGCCGCGTAAGGCGGAGTGCAAATAACGGCGGCATCGATCGTGCCTACGATCGGGATCGCTTGCTCCAACATATCAAAGACGGGAATGCCTCTGAGAGTCTGTCCTCCAAACCCAGGACTGATGCCAGCCACTACGTGCGTTCCATATGCTTTCATTAGCGGCGCACAGGTTATCCCCAACGGCTCCATGATGCCTTGCACGATGACTTTGCTAGCTGGGGTAAAAATCATAGGAGTTTAAAGGTAGCTGCTCAAAGAGAAACTCGATCGACAGACGAAACCGATGGCTTAGGGGTGAAAAGGGCAACCTGCAAGAACTATAAACGTTCTGTTAATGAGCCACAAGATAGGAAAATTTAAGCGCTTAGGGCTGAAGTGCCAGAGTTTCTAAGGGGTTGAGTAGAAGAATCCTCACAAATTGCTAAAGCATTGGAAGCGGTGATAGTCATTAGTAGCATAGGGGATACAAAATTATGTTTCTGCTGAGTTAATTACAATATAGGGAATCTTGCCAAATTCCTAATCGCAACTCAGAATTAGAGGATAAGTTCCGTGAAAACACGGGAGAGACTGTAAGTTAAAAAACAGTTAACGTTTGGTTAAATCGGCTTTTTGGTTTGTTTGGTAAAGCTCACAACTTTTGAAACTGCCATATCTAGATCATCAACCACCAGCGCCTGAGTCGTTGATAACCGCTCTTTTGCCTCCATCAAATGAGAGCCGACTAATCTAACGACTAGTTGAGGCGTGCGAGAAACTCGACTGACCACAACTTCTTCCCTGGCTTCGCTAATGCTCCTAACTTTGCGGCTTTGACGTTGGAAGAACTGCGCGATCGAATCCGCGATTTGATCACAAGGCACCGTTCCAGTTACCAGGTTGATCAACACTACTCTCACCTGCTTGCTTTGGGCGATCGCTTCTAGCCCATTTTCTAGCCGTTCACAGAGAGTCTCAGGCAACCAGTCATAGTGAGTTTCGCTGCCAATATTCAAGAAGTTGGCAGGTTTGCCTCCTGCTTGACCCACTAAATCCATTGTCGCCATCGTCAGTCCAGCACCATTGCAGAGAATGCCAACTTGTCCATCAGGGTCTAGCGTGGAGGTCACTTCGGGTAGATCGGAGGTCGGTTGTAGAACAGACTCATCAAGGGCACGCAGCGGATCGATCGGCAGCGATGCTTTGGGATTCAGGGCTGCGAGAGCAGGATGACGGGCAAGCGCATCGTCGTTCACCGTAACTTTGCCATCGAGTGCCATGACTTCTCCGGTTGGGCTAACGCCTAACGGATTGATCTCGACTAGATCTAGATCGTTGTCTAGAAAGAGACGATACATTTTTTCGACGATCGCGCTGACTGAGTTGATCAGCGATCCTTTCAGCCCCATTTTCAGCGTTAAGCGACGGGCATAAAATGGCGAGAATTCTTGATCGACGATGACGTGTTGCATCTCGTCGATCGCGGCTTGCACGTCTATTCCGCCTTTCAGGGAACCCAATAGCACCGGGCGGCGAATGGATCGGTTTAGAACCACGGCTAAATAGAGTTCTTGCTGAACGTCGTATTTTGCTTCTGCCAGCAGTGCTTTGGGATATTCGCCCATGATCGGCAGATTAAAGATGGTTTGAGCCGCTGCCACTGCGTCGATCGTATTCTCAACAAATCTGACTCCGCCGACTCGTCCTCGCCCGCCCATATAGACTTGAGACTTGAGCACGATCGGGTAAGGCAACTCTAAGCCCTTGAGATCTCTGGGGCGATCGATGCGCTGTGACGGCAAAACAGGAATGCCCATTTCCCGGAACAGCTCTTTTGCCTGATATTCAAGTAAGTCCATCACGATGTTAAGAAGGGGTCAGGGGTCAAGTTTCTCACTCTTTCGGCTTTGCCAATCTTTGGCGACTAAATCAATGCCATAAAATCGCTGCCAAAACTTGTCTACCAGACTGGTGGGCAAAACTTTGGTCATCATGAACAGTAGAAAATCGCCACTGGTCGCGGCAACATAGCGAGGACGAGGATTGCGATCTGTCATGGCTTTGAGAATGACGATCGCCACTTGTTCAGAAGTCCAAGCGCGACTACTGGTTTGCTTTTCTAAATCTTCTAACTTTTTAAAGGCAACTCGGTAGGGAGAATGTTCAGGATCTACGATCGCGCGGTCGATTTCTTTGTCTACTACGTCAAAAAACTCTGTGCTGACGGGGCCCGGCTCAATCACGCTGACCCGAATATTAAACGGAGTCAACTCTCGCCGCAGAGAATCGCTGACCGCTTCTAACGCAAACTTAGAGGCACTATACAACCCCCCAAACGGAAAGGCAATTTTGCCCGCGAGCGAACTGACGTTGATAATTCTGCCGCCGCCCTGATCACGCATTGCCGGAATCAGCGCTTGAATTAGGGCGATCGCGCCCAGCACATTCACCTGGATCTGCCGCTGAACTGCTTCGGGCGGAATTAGCTCGATCGGGCCCATTTGCCCATAGCCCGCATTGTTGACCAAGATATCAACGCGCCCAAAGCGATCGAGGGCGGTCTTTGCAAGCGCTTGCACTTGGTCGATCTGTGCCATGTCAGTGGGCACGATGATCACGTCTGCGTCTGCCTTGCTGCACTGTTCGGCGACGTGAGCCAGTTTTCCGACGCTGCGGGCGGCTAACACTAAGCGAATGCCCATGTAACGATCGGCTAAGACTTGGGCTAGACCAGCCCCAATTCCGGCAGAGGCACCTGTAATTAAAACAACTTGCCCAGCTAAGGGAGAGGTTTGCGGCATGGTTTCAATCTCGATCGGACTCTCTGAGCCAATTATGATCATGATTGGGGATCTTTGTCTTCATCCTAAATTAGGAGCCACGGAATTAGAGTGAACCCTTTTGAGCGCTACTCAGTCTAAGAAGATATCACTCACCATTCAGTGCAGCAATGATTTACAGGTGTTAGCGGCAACGATCGACGTGATAGCGAATGACTCGTTTGATGGTCAGTTTGAAGAGTCGGATCAAGATCTCGTACGGCGATGCGTTAAGGGAGACTCCCAGAGCTTTCGTCGGCTTTATCAACGGCATCAGAGTCGAGTCAGAGCTATTCTCTATCAACTCTGCGATCCCACAGCGCTTGATGACTTGGTGCAGGAAGTGTTTTTGAGAGCATGGAGAGGTCTACCTAAATTTCGGCAATCTGCCCAATTTTCGACCTGGCTCTATCGCATTGCCTGGAACGTTGCCTCGGATCAGCGGCAAATCGCAGCTAAGGGACGCACTCGCCTCGAAGCCTTAACTCACGAGGCTCCGACTCAGCAAGATGCACCTGATCTGATGCACCTACACTATCAAGATTTGGTGCAGCGAGGGCTTAAGAATCTCAGCTTTGACCACCGCAGCATTCTCGTGCTGCATGATTTAGAAAGTGTCCCTCAGAAGGAAATTGCTGAAATTTTAGAGATTCCGGTGGGCACGGTGAAATCTCGCTTGTTTCATGCTCGCGCTGCAATGAGACAATTTCTCTATCAAGAGGGAGTCCAATTATGAGTTTGTTGCCTGACGATGACCAGGATTTAGTTGATTTTTTGCGGCAGCATCGATCGCCCCCGCCTCCCCCGGCAGTCGGTTTAGAGCGAGAGATTATCAGCAAGATTGCGGCACCCGGCGATCGCCGTCGATGGAATGGTTGGCTAGCTGCCCCCGCTCTGGCTGCCAGCTTGATCACCGCAGTTCTCAGCTATCGTGCTTGGGTGCCGCCTCAGCCGAGTGCAACCGAAGTTGCGACGCTAGAAGCTTTTATCGAGAGCAACTGGCACAATACTGTTTATGACAATTCAGATACCGAATTGATCTCAACTAACGATGAATGATCGCCCTTCTCGTCTGCTCAAGTCTCTTACGCTTCGTCGTGTCGGGGCGATCGCAGTTCTGCTGATTGCATTAGGGGGAGCGATCGCGCTCAGAGGCAGCCACCAAGCAGATGCAACCCTAGAGCCATTGTTGGCGATCGATCCCGTCGCTCAAGATGCCCCGTTACCATTAAAGCGAGGAATGGGCTGGCTGAGAGATCTCGATCTTAAGCCGGATCAGATGCAGAAAATTCAGGCGATTCGTCGTCAGTCAAGAGAGCAGATTGACCGTCAGCGTCAAGAGATGCAGCAAGCCCAGCAAGAACTGCGATCGCTGATGGCAAGTGATGCGTCTGCTGATCAGATCCGAGAAAAATATCGTCAAGTTAAAGGCGTGCGCGACCAATTAGCCGCCGCGCAGTTTGACAGCCTTTTAGAAATGCGGCAGGTGTTAACCCCTGATCAACGGCAAAAGTTTGCCGATCGGATGCAGCGCCGCAGAGATTTTAATGGTAGAGTGCCGCGATCGTAAGCGCCGCGATCATGGGGATCACGATCGGGATTGCCACTAAAAGCGCCCAGCCGTCAAACCGCAAAGACTGACCTTCTGATTTGAGCAAAAAGACTAACGCCCCAACGCCCATCACGACCCAAATGCCGCCAAAAATAAAGAAGACTGTATACGCTGCACTGCCCATGACTGATTTCCTGTTTGACTAATCTGTGCGATTCTAGCGATCGTTAAGTGAAATTTAGACGAATGACGGTTTACGTTTATCTGCATGGGTTTGCGTCGAGTCCACGATCGCGTAAGGCTCAAGATCTGCGCGATCGCTTCGCTGCTCTAAATCTAACGCTCCATATTCCTGATCTTAACCAAAACGACTTTACTCACCTGACGCTAACTCGCCAAATTCAACAAGTTTGGGCTGGGTTTCCGCCGGGTCAGCCGATCTCGATCATCGGCTCTAGTCTAGGAGGATTGACCGCCGCTTGGGTTGGAGAACACTGTCCTCAAGTCGATCGATTAGTCTTGCTGGCTCCTGCGTTTGAGTTTCTCACGCACTGGCTGCCCAAACTTGGCGATAAACTGTTGCGTGAATGGCAGTCTGGAAAGCCTTTAATGGTTTATCACTACGGAGCAGAGCAGTTATTGCCTTTAAATTATCAGTTTGTCATTGATTGCGATCGCTATAGTTTAGCCCAACTGCAAAAACAAATTCCCACACTGATCATGCACGGCGTTCACGATGAGGTGATCCCCATTCAAGCAAGTCGAAATTATGCTTACTTACGTCCTTGGGTTGAGTTGGTCGAGTTTGATAGTGACCATGCTTTAGCAGAAGTGAGTCAGGCAATTTGGGGATCAATAACCCAGTTTTTGTTTTGAAAGAAATGCTGAAGGCATCCGTCCCCATAAAGCCCCAAACGGTTTCAGACGCTCGTTATGAATGCAAATCTTTGTGAATAAGCCGCCCAATTTTGCCTTATTTTCTGGGGTTTAAGCTAATACAAAATAAGAGTTGCTGATAACTCTGCTGAAATCAAACTTGCGTTCAAAAAAATATTTGCTAATATCTTAACCACTACGCTGAATAGATATCTTCTAAAAGCATGGTTTACCAAGATTAAGCAGTGGCGTAATATCTGTCTTGCAAGTGATTAGTTCAGAGTTTGAGTCTAGTATGTTTGAGTTATCCAGGGATTCGTCATTAGATTCTGTTCTGATCCGATCGCTGGTTTACTAACTAGTTTCCCCGCCCCGATTGTCGTTTTCAAGGAATTTATCATGGTAGAACCTGAATTGAAACAAGCAGAGTATGCCACCAGCGACACATCTAGTGCCCTGGTTGAGCCGACCAGTCCTGACATTTTGATCGATCAAGTGGGCACTTTGGCTCCGATGTCTACCAGCAGCGAAGGCAACGAGCAATGGCGAGAAATCGGTGAAAAAGCTTACGCCTTTCTAGCATCGTTGCCCGAATATGTAGGAAAATTTTTCTCTGAATATCGCCAGCCGCTCGTGACGCTGGGTTTGATCTTTGGCTCGATCGTATCGGTCAAACTCACCCTGGCATTGCTGGGCGCGATTAACGATGTGCCCTTATTACAACCGACGTTTGAGCTAATTGGGTTGGTTTACACCGTTTGGTTTACCTATCGCTATTTGCTCAAAGCTTCTAACCGCCAAGAGTTGGGTCAAGATTTCGACAAGCTGAAGTCTCAAGTAATTGGCAAATAACGATCGAGATTCATCTTCGACCTAACCGCACTGCTCAGGGGATTTCGTTTTTCGGCATTGCTGAATCAAAGCATGAATGACCCTCACACCCAACCCCTCTCCCTAAGGAAAGGGGAGCTAGAAATCTTGTTCCCTCTCCTTGGGGAGAGGGCTAGGGTGAGGGCAAACTCATGGGTTCATACTCGGATTCAGCAACGCCCGTTTTTCCTATTGGGCAGTTGCTTTATCGTTAACTGATGATGTGTTGTCTGTGATACACAATCTTTGAGTGTTTCTATAGTTCCCATTAAAGGAAACCCCGTTCTCGAAATGCCTTCCTAAGATAGAAGTAAGGGCACTTAGACATTCGTACTCTACATACAGTCTTAAGTGAAACCTCAAAACTAGGGAGGATCAAGAAGAATGGTCGAAGCTTATCAACCGCTTGAGCGCGATTATGCCCTCGATCGCGACTGCAAAACTCTCTCCCGTCATGTCTTAGAGCAGCTACACAGCTTTTCCCCTGATGCCCAAGATCTAAGTGCGCTGATGAATCGCATCGGGCTAGCCGGAAAGCTGATTGCTCGGCGCTTGAGTCGGGCAGGTTTGATGGAGGGAGTCTTGGGGTTCACGGGCGATGTGAATGTGCAAGGCGAATCGGTCAAGAAGATGGATATTTACGCCAATGAGGTGTTCATTTCTGTATTCAAGCAGAGCGGTTTAGTCTGCCGTCTTGCCTCCGAAGAGATGGAAGATCCCTACTACATTCCTGAAAACTGTCCGGTTGGGCGATATACCTTGCTTTATGACCCGATCGATGGGTCTTCTAACGTCGATATCAACATCAACGTCGGCTCTATTTTCTCGATTCGTCAGCAAGAAGGTGACGATGCTGATAGAACTGCCCGCGACTTGCTGCAAGACGGTCACAAACAAATCGCCGCAGGCTATATTCTTTACGGACCGAGTACCATGCTGGTGTATTCGATCGGGCGCGGAGTTCACGCTTTTACGCTTGATCCCAGCTTGGGCGAATTCATTCTCTCAAACGAAAACATTCAAACACCGATCCACGGTCCGGTTTACAGCGTCAACGAGGGCAACTTTTGGCAATGGGATGAACCGCTTCGCGATTACATTCGCTATGTGCATCGCCATGAAGGTTACACCGCTCGATATGGCGGGGCAATGGTGGGCGATTTTCACCGAATTTTGTTTCAGGGAGGCGTGTTTCTTTACCCCGGCACGGTCAAAAAGCCCGAAGGGAAACTGCGCTTGCTTTATGAATCAGCGCCAATGGCGTTTTTGATTGAGCAAGCTGGCGGACGCGCTAGCACGGGAACTCAAGACATCCTAGATGTGGTTCCCGATAAGCTTCATGCTCGCACCCCTTTGGTGATTGGCAGCATAGAAGATGTGACTCTGGTAGAGTCGTTTATTCAAGACCGTGCCAGAGAGCGAGAAGAAGAGTTGATGGCGAAGCGATAAAGACGGTGGAACTCGATTTCACCTCAAGCTTGAGAATTATTAACGTTAGGAGTAACGCTCAAATGACAGCAGCAAATCATCTTTTAGAAATCAAAAACTACGGTCAAAGTATCTGGATGGATAACTTGAATCGTGATTTGATTCAGTCGGGCGAACTGAAGCGGATGATCGACACCGAAGGGCTGCGAGGCATCACCTCCAACCCGGCGATTTTTGAGAAAGCGATCGTCGGCAACAAAATCTACGACGAAGATATCGAAGCCGGGATCAGAGCCGGAAAATCGCTGATGGACATCTACGAATTCCTGGTGTTCAAAGACATCCGCGACGCTTGCGACATCTTTTTGCCCGTCTACGAAGAGTCTGGCGGACTGGATGGCTACATCAGCATCGAAGTGCCCCCGACGATCGCAGACAACACAGAATCCACCATTGCCGAAGCGCGTCGCTACTACAAAGAGATTGGTCGTCCGAATGTGATGATCAAAATTCCGGGAACGATAGAAGGATTACCCGCCGTTGAGCAAGTGATCGCTGACGGCATCAACGTTAACGTCACGCTGCTATTCTCAGTGCAAAGCTACGTCAACACTGCTTGGGCTTATGTTCGGGGTCTAGAGCAGCGAGTTGAAAAGGGCGAAGACATCAGCAAAATTGCTTCTGTTGCGAGTTTCTTTTTAAGCCGGATTGATAGCAACATCGACGATCGCATCGATGCAATTCTCGCAAAAGGCGCAGACCAGATCGCCCAAGAAGCCAAGCTGAGAGCGATTAAAGGCAAAGTCGCGATCGCCAATGCCAAAGTTGCTTATCAGGAATATAAAAAAGTGATTGGGCACGATCGCTGGTTGGCTCTCAAAGAAAAAGGCGCGAACGTGCAGCGACTTTTGTGGGCCAGCACAGGCACCAAAAATCCTGATTATAGCGACGTTATGTATGTCGATGAATTGGTGGGGCCTGATACAGTCAACACGCTGCCGCCTGCTACGATCAAGGCTTGCGAAGACCACTGCAACGCCGCCAGCCGCATCGAAACTGACGTTGAGGAGGCTTATAACTTAATCAACAGCCTCAAAGATCCCGATGTTGATATCAACCTTGCCGAAGTTATGAACGAACTGCTGGTTGACGGCATTGATAAATTCATCAAGCCCTTCGAGTCGCTGATGAGTTCTCTTCAAGAAAAGGTCGATCGTTTGGCAACGGTTCAGTAAAGTGCAAAGGGTAAAGGGTGACGATAATCTCACTCTTTACCCATTCACCCTCGATCTTCAACCCCTTATTTTTGCTCCGCCTATGGTTACTTTGCTCGAAAATCCGCTTCGCGTTGGGCTACAGCAGCAGCGAATGCCCGAACCCAATATCATTGTGTTCTTCGGCGCGTCTGGAGACTTGACTAAGCGCAAACTCGTTCCGGCGCTTTATCACCTGAAGCGAGAGCGGCGACTGCCCCCAGAATTGACGATCGTCGGCGTAGCGCGTCGCCCGTGGAGTGATGACTATTTTCGCGAACAGATGCGCGAAGGGGTCGAGCAGTTCTCTGATGGCATCGGTTCAGAAGCCGCTTGGGAAGATTTTGCCAAGGGCTTGTTCTATTGCCCTGGTGATATCGACAATCCTGAAAGCTATCAAAAGCTAAAGACGCTGCTCGCCGAGCTAGATGAGAAACGCGGCACGAGAGGCAATCGAGTTTTTTATCTAGCGGTCGCTCCTAATTTCTTCCCCGAAGCGATTCGCCAACTGGGAGCTTCTGAGATGCTCAAAGATCCTCAGAAGACCCGCTTGGTCATTGAGAAGCCTTTTGGACGCGATTTGAGTTCGGCTCAAAGGCTTAACCGAGTTGTGACTGAAGTTTGCAAAGAAGAGCAGGTCTACCGAATCGACCACTATCTGGGCAAAGAAACTGTCCAAAACCTATTGGTGTTTCGGTTTGCCAACGCTATTTTTGAGCCATTGTGGAATCGTCAGTTCGTCGATCACGTTCAAATCACCGTTGCCGAAACCGTTGGGGTTGAAGACCGCGCAGGCTATTACGAATCGGCAGGGGCACTGCGCGACATGGTGCAAAATCACCTGATGCAGCTATTTTGTCTGACCGCGATGGAGCCACCTAACGCCTTGGACGCTGACAGCATTCGCACCGAAAAGGTGAAGGTGATCCAGGCGACCCATCTAGCCGATGTCAACCATTTAGAAAATTCTGCGATTCGCGGTCAATATTCAGCCGGGTGGATGAAGGGCAAACAAGTTCCGGGCTACCGCGTTGAGCCAGGAGTTAACCCCAACTCGACCACGCCCACTTATGTCGCCATGAAATTTATGGTCGATAACTGGCGGTGGCAAGGCGTTCCTTTCTATCTGCGAACGGGCAAACGGTTGCCTAAAAAGGTGTCAGAAATTTCCATTCAGTTTCGAGAAGTGCCTTATCTGATCTTTCAATCGGCTGCCCAACAAGCCAACGCCAATGTGCTGACGATGCGGATTCAGCCCAACGAAGGGATTGCGATGCGATTTGAAGTCAAAATGCCGGGGGCAGACCTACGATCGCGCCCCGTCGAAATGGACTTCAGCTACGGCACTTCTTTTGGGGTGACCGGGGGCGAGGCGTACGATCGGCTCTTGCTCGACTGCATGATGGGCGACCAAACCCTCTTTACCCGCTCTGACGAGGTAGAAGCCGCGTGGCGAGTGGTGACCCCAGCCCTCACGGTTTGGGAATCTCCCACCGATCCCGCTACGATTCCTCAATATGAAGCAGGCACCTGGGAACCCTCAGAAGCCGAACTGTTGATCAACCGAGACGGTCGCCGTTGGCGAAGACTCTAGCGATTTTTAAAAATCTAACCATCCCCTATTTCTCTATGGCTACTCAATCTCCTTCTCTTGTTCCTCTGCAATCGCTACAAGCACCCAAAGACGTTTCTCTCAGCGAAATCGAGGCAGAACTCGCCAAAATTTGGCAGAGCTACAGTGTCGCCAGTGATGATGGCAACACCCTTGCTGCCACGAGAGCCGCAACCTTTACGCTAGTGGTTTATGAGCCAGAAGAAACCCAGCAACTGCTGGCAGCGCTAGGGTTTTATACTGGGCCGATCGATGGCATCGGTGGGCCGCGCACCGAAGCTGCCATTCGGGCCGCTGAGTCGAGCCTCGGCATGAAACGTGATGGCAAAGCGAGTCCGGCGCTGCTAGAAAAACTGCGGGAAGCCTTAGCAAAACACAAGGGCAAGCTAGTTACTGATGGCGAGGCAAATCGTTCGGCAAGCTATGCACTAGACGCAGCCGGGGCTGGGATTGCAGACGCGATCGCCAGTCAAAATCCCTGTCGAATCATCTCGCTGTTTCCCGTCGCCGGAGAAGATGAAGGCGTGACGGCTCAAGTGTCTGCTTATTGCCCCATCAACAAGCGGAGCCGCAACGCTTTAGTGTGTGGCGAATACATTATGCTCAAGGGAACGGAGCAAGCCTTAGAGCGGGTAGGCACTCTAGTTTCTTCGCTCGTCATGGGCGAGTTGCCCAGCATTCTCTGGTGGAAAGCAACGCCCAGTGCAGATCAAGAACTGTTCGATCGGTTGTCTAAAACCTGCACCGCCGTAGTTATGGACTCTAGCCACTTCTTGCTCGACCCAGAAGGCGACCTGCTCAAGGTGGCGCATCTAGTTCAGAACCAAGTGCAGGTATCTGACCTAAACTGGCGACGACTCGCTGCTTGGCAAGAATTAACCGCCGAGGCATTTGATCCGCCCGAGCGCCGAGCTGCCATTCGAGAAGTCGATCGAGTCGTGATTGATTATGAAAAAGGCAACTCGACCCAAGCGCTGATGTTTTTGGGTTGGTTAGCAAGTCGGCTCGACTGGGAGCCGATTTCGCGATCAAAAGAAGATGATATTTACGAGCTTCAGCGCATTCATCTCACGGCGGCTGACGGACGCACGATAGAAGTCGAACTTGCGGCTATTCCGACGGCTGACACGGGTGAAGTCACGGGCGATCTCGTCAGTTTAAAGCTAACGTCTACCAACCTGGATGCCGACTGCTGCACGGTGCTTTGTTCTGAAACAACGGGCTGTATGCGAATGGAGGCGGGCGGTGGTGCCCAATCGTGCCGCATTAATCAGGTGACTCCTCTGGGTGACCAAAAAGCTGAAACGCTTTTGAGCGAGCAGCTTCAGCGTTTAGGTCAAGATGTGCTATTTGAGGAAAGCTTGGCAGTGACCGCGAAAATTTTGGCGATCGCCGCCTAATTTCTTCTCACGATCGTGGATTAAATCATATCGGTTATTTGCAGTAGCCATGGGCATGGCATCGTCATGCCCATACGGTAGGCTCGATCGAGGACTAGAAAAATCTCCATTCACCCCAAATTCAAAAAGCCTATGGTCGGATCGGTCGAGCAGATTTCGCAGCAGCTTGTTGCCCTAGACAAGCAGGTTGCTGAAATGAGCGAAAAATTCCACCAAATCTATTTCAGTTATCTGACCGCGTTGGGGCAAGCCGTTCGACAACAGTTGATTTTGTCTTGTTATCAGGTTTGCACCGAGAGCTATCCACAGCAGTTTTTGCAGTTGTCGCTCAATCAGCGTCAGCAGTTTCAGCAAGCAGTGCGAGACTTGGCAAACCAGATTCAAGCAGAATTATTGGCTCAACTTCAGCCAGTCAGCGTCGTTAGCACAGCCCCTATCGATGAGTCTAGCGAAGAAGACATCGATGCAGACGACGATGAAGAACTTGCCGAAGCCGATGATGAGCAAGAGTTTGAGTCAGGCAGCGTCCTAGAGAGTCATCAAAACGAACTTGAGTTTCTATTGTCGGCTCCTTCGTTGACTAAGCCTGCACAGCCGTCCACTCCGCTAGATGCTTTGGTGCGGTGGCAAGAAAACTTAGAGAAAGCGATCGTCAAAAAGCTTCAAACGGCCTCTCACGCTGCCAACTTGCTGTTGCAGCAGTCGGAAGTTTTGCCCAAACGGTTGACAGAACCAGTCTTAAAGGCGGCGGCTAAAGCAGGGGGCGATGACCCGATCGCAGGTAATGCCAATCTTTTAGACTTACTAATCGAAGCCGCCGATGAAAAACTGCTTGGGCAGAGTCGATCGAAAAAATCTAGGGCATCACTATTGCATCTAGTGGCGATTCAGCTACGCTTGTCTGAGATCGAGTTTAACGACTCAACTGTAATGGCATGGCGAAATAAGCTGCGAGATCTCAAGCAACAACTTCAGACCTTGGGGCGGGAGTATCAAAAAAAAAACCGAGAACGAGCGATCGCTCAAGCGCAAGATGCGTGGCGATCGAGTTGGACAAACGATTGATTCGGGTCTCTTTCTCAGGGGACTGATCAAAACTCTCGCTCCCTGCCTATGCTAGAGAAGAATAAAGAAAGGAAATCGGCATGGTGTCTAGTCAGGGGATCAAAATTGCGGTTGTCGGCGATATTCACGATTTGTGGGATCACGAAGACGAAGCCGCGCTTAAAGCGTTAGGCGTTGATTTAGTGCTGTTAGTGGGTGACTTTGGCAACGAATCGGTAGAAGTGGTGCGATCGATTGCTCAAATGGACTTGCCTAAAGCGGCAATTTTGGGAAATCATGATGCCTGGTATAACGCTACCGATTGGGGCATCAAGCAGTGCCCTTACGATCGCACCCAAGAAGACCGCGTACAGCAACAAATCGATTTGCTGGGCGACACAAACGTAGGCTACAGCAAACTTGATTTTCCAGAGTTAGGGCTGAGTGTGGTGGGCAGTCGCCCGTTTAGCTGGGGTGGGTCTGTCTGGAAAAATAATCGATTCTATCGCGATCGCTGCGGCGTAAAAAACTTTGCCCAATCGGTCGATCTCATCGTTGCTGCGGTCAACACGGCTGCTTATGAAACGGTGATTTTTGTCGGGCACAACGGGCCGACGGGCTTAGGCGATATGCCCGATGATCCCTGCGGCAAAGATTGGCAGCCGATCGGAGGCGATCACGGCGACCCTGATTTTGAACAAGCGATCGCCAAAACTCGGCTCTTGGGCAAAACAATTCCGCTGGTTACATTTGGGCATATGCACCACACGCTGCGTCACACTAGACAACAGCTTCGCCGCTCCATTCACACCACCTCAGACGGAACGGTTTACTTAAACGCTGCCCGTGTGCCTCGGATTGTGCAAAATGAGGGCGATCGCTTGAGAAATTTCTCTCTAGTAACGCTGCAATTTGGCAAAGTGTCAGAAGCGTCACTAATCTGGGTCAATGAAGCCTTCAAAATCGTGTCTGAGACGGTGCTTTATCGGGCGGAATCGATCGCGGAATCGATCGTCTAAATCACGTCAAATAAAACGGTTGTCATATAGCGTTCGGCCCACGCTTCACCAAAGGCTTTTTCTAAGACACGGCGAGTTTTATCGTTTTGCTGCTGACGATCGCAGTAATATCGCTGTTTGGCTAAAATTTCCGCTTCGCGTTCTGGAGTGGGCTGAGTCGCGATCGCTCTTTGGCAGTGCAGTTCTAAATAGCTCTCGACTCGCGACAAAAAGGCTGCCTCTTCTGCCTCATTGCTCGGACGCACAAACAAACAAAAGCCAGAAAAAATATCGCCCCATTCTGGAAGCTCTCGACGCTGGGTGAAGGTTACATCAGGCAGAGCCGATAAAGCAGTTTGATAATCGGCGGGTAGAGTATGATCGGCGCTGGTAGGAGATAGATCGGCGATCGCCATGCCAATTTGCCCGCGTCCGCTCACCAAGTCGGCACCAAACATCGGTAGAGCGTAGTCCGATCTGGGAAACATAACGCAGTGGAGAATGTCCAGCATCGTTCCCACTTTAGCCAGTTCTAAATGCAGCTTGCGAAATTGAGGAGTCTGATAACAACGATTCTCAATGATCAGCTTTTCACCTTCCATTCGCCCTTCGACATAGCCTAGATCGTCGGGCAGATAGTAGGGTGAAAGATCTAAATGACGGTGCCAAACTGCCTCTATTTTGTCGGCTAAACTGCGAATTAACGGGTGTTGCTGCTCACGTAAAGAAGTTGAGAGAACCATAGCAAAAACATTTTGAAAACTTCTTAAAGAATATCAGCTTGCTAGGAGCGATCGAGCAACGTTACAAACCCTGTAAAATTTAGCGAGATTATGGCTGGACAGATATTAGGCGATCACTACGAGATAGAGCGAGAGTTAGGGCGGCAATCGGGACGCTGGACGCTGCTGGCGCGTGATCTCAACACTCAAGAGCAGGTCGTGATCAAGCTGCTGTGCCCAGAAGAAGATCTGCGATCGAGCGATCTAAAACTGTTTGAGCGCGAGGTAGAAATTCTCAAAGCGCTCTCCCACCCTTGTGTGCCGCAATATCTAGGCTATTTTGAGCATCCCTTGCCGACGGGTAAGGCGCTGGCGCTGGTGCAAACCTACGTGCCGGGAAAGTCTCTAGATGAATGTATGAAGATTGGGCGCACCTTCACCGAAGCAGAGGCAAAGCAAATCGCAAAATCGCTGCTCTACATTCTCATCTATCTTCACGGACGGCAGCAGCCCACGGTGCATCGTGATATTACGCCCAGCAATATTGTGCTGGCACAGCGGCGCACTCATTTGATTAACTTTGGCTCGGTTAAGATGCTGTTGAGTTCCGATCGCTCCGCATTCACCCTGATCGAGACTCACGACTATATGCCGCCAGAGCAGTTTGCTGGGCGGGCGTTAACTGTTTCTGATCTCTATAGCTTGGGGGCAATGTTAATTGCAATCATCACGGGCAAATCGCCATCTCAGTTGCCGCGCAAGGGAACTAAGTTAGACTTTCAGCAAGTCGTTGATCTCAGTCCGGCGTTTGCCGATTGGTTGAGTTGGATGACTGAGACTAGTCTCGATCGGCGGCTGCAATCTGCCAAGCAATCTCTGCAAGTATTAGAGTCAGGACAGATCCAAAGGGCGTAACTCATGCAACTGCTGGCTGATCGCTATGAACCGCAACAGTCACTCGGCAAAAAAGCGGGACGACAAACCTGGCTAGCGCGTGATTTGCAAACTCAAGAACTCGTCGTTGTTAAGCTTCTGACGTTTAGCCACGAGTTTGAGTGGGATGACCTGAAGCTGTTTGAACGGGAAGCGGCAACTTTGCGATCGCTCTCCCATCCTGCAATTCCCTGCTATCTGGATTTCTTTGAACTCGACTCGGACGCGCACAGAGGATTCGCCCTCGTTCAAACTTATATTGAGGCGCGATCGCTAGAGCAGCATCTCAAATCAGGACGAACGTTTAGCGAGTTAGAGGTCAAGCAACTTGCTAAAGATTTGCTAGAGATTTTGGGCTATTTGCATGATCGTCAGCCGCCCGTGATTCATCGCGATATCAAACCGAGTAATGTGCTGCTGACCGATCGCTCTGGCAACAGCCCCGGTCAAGTTTATCTAGTCGATTTTGGCTCGGTGCAAACGCTGGCAGCTAGAGACGGGGGAACGATGACGATCGTCGGCACTTATGGCTATATGCCACCTGAACAGTTTGGCGGACGCACTTCTCCGGCATCTGATCTCTACAGTTTGGGCGCGACGTTGATTTATTTGATCACAGGTCAACATCCGGCTGATTTACCTCAAGAAGATTTGCGGCTTCAGTTTGAACACCTTGCGAAGGTCAGCCCCAGTTTTATCAGTTGGCTAAAGGGGTTGACAGAGCCGAGTTTGAGTAAGCGCCCGAAGACGATCCAAGCGGCGTTGGTGGGTTTGGAGCGATCGCCAGAAACTAATTCGGGTGTCGAATTCATTATCAAAACAAAGCCGACTTACAGCAAAATTTCACTCGCTAGAGACGCAGAAGCACTAGAGATTACGCTGCCTCCCGAAAGCTTAAGTCATACCAGTCTGCGAGGTCTATTTCGCCCATTGATCTACCGCCCGTCATAGCCTCCCTTTTTCTACTTTCGCTACTCTTAATCGCTGCTGCACCCGGTGTTTTCCTGTTTCTGGCGCTTTCTCCCGTTTGGTTCATCCCTATTAATAGAATTCTTTCGAGTTTTGCTAGAGCTAAATTGGTGATAACTGACCAGAAGGTTTCTCTCACTCGTAGACTGTTTAGGCTTCAATACAATCGACCTTTCTCTACGAAGCGAAGATATCTTTGGAAATTAACTTTAGCCTTTAGTGGCAATCGGTTGAGCGTTTTTGCAGACACCCAAAAAATTGATTTTTATGGCACGGTTGAGGAAATGGCTTGGCTAGGCTATGAGTTGAGTGATTGGTTGGGTCTGCCGATCGAGCGTGAATAACGTCAGTTCGATGAGTTCTTTCGCTTCGTTGTTCTGCGCTTCAGCCCCCTAAATCCCCCAATTCTGAGGGACTTTAAGATCAGAGTTTAGGTTCAAAGTCCCCCAATTTTGGGGGATTTAGGGGGCAGCCCGGATTTGCAACCGCAGTGAAAAGCTTCATCGAATTCAAGTTGAATAATAAAAAAGGCAGGCATTTAGCCCACCCTAATGTAAAACCTAAGCGTTAGGACGATCGCGCTTATTCTGCTGCTTCTACAAACTCTTCGGCATCTTCATCGTCTGGGTCAGGCGCTCCGACCGAGTTGGCAGAAACTACGGCTCCCATTTCGAGCTTCTCGCGCACCAGTCTTTCGACTTCTTTGGCAAATTCGGGCTTCTCTTCCACATACTTCACCGCGTTGTCGCGACCTTGGCTGATATTGTCGCCGTTATAGCTATACCAGGCACCTTTGCGAACGATCACGCCCGTTTCTTCTGCCAGGTCAACCAGACATCCGATCGTCGAGATGCCCTTGCCGAAAATGATGTCAAACTCAGCAATGCGGAACGGCGGTGCGATTTTGTTCTTGGCAACTTTCACCTTGGCGCGGTTGCCATATTCTTCGTTGCCCCGCTTCAGGGTTTGAATGCGGCGAATATCAAGACGCACAGAGGCATAATATTTCAGCGCCTGTCCGCCTGTGGTGGTTTCGGGGCTGCCGTAGGTCACGCCGATCTTTTGACGCAACTGGTTGATAAAGACGACTGTGCAGCCAGATTTACCAATGTTTCCGGTTATCTTCCGCAGCGCTTGGCTCATCAGACGGGCTTGCAGACCCATGTGAGAATCGCCCATTTCGCCCTCGATTTCAGCACGAGGAACCAGTGCCGCCACCGAGTCAATGACCACAATATCAACGGCGGTCGATCGTACCAATTGATCCACAATCTCTAATGCTGCTTCGCCCGTGTCAGGCTGAGAAATCAGCAGATTAGCAATATCAACGCCCAAAGCAGCCGCATATTTGGGGTCGAGCGCGTGTTCAGCATCGATGTAAGCTGCCGTTCCACCCATTTTTTGGACTTCAGCAACTGCGTGCAGCGCCACCGTCGTCTTACCCGAACTTTCAGGACCGTAAATCTCAATCACCCGACCTTTTGGCAACCCACCGCCTAGCGCTAGATCCAGCGTCAGAGCGCCACTGGGGATGGTTTCAACCTTCATCCGGGTGGCATCACCCAGACGCATAATGCTGCCTTTCCCAAAGTTGCGCTCGATCTGGGTGAGCACCATCGTCAGGGCTTTTTGCTTATCGGAACTTTCGGTTGTTTTACTACTAGCCATTAGCGCCTCAAAAAAGAAAGAGTTATAGAGAGCAAGTCGGAAGGGGCTGAGAGTCTAAGATTGCGACTCGTGATTAACCTTGTAGCATGAGAGTTAGAAATTTCAGTGAAAATCAGCCGATAGTTTAATGCTTCTTTCTCCAGGTTACACGCGATGTCTTTTAATCTGCCTAGCTCGATCGTGCCAGATTCCGCCCTATCAGTCGGGGGGTTAACCGCCTACATTCAACGGCTGCTTGAGCAAGATGACCAACTCCGTCAAGTTTGGGTAACGGGTGAAGTCTCTAGTGCGTCGCGATATCGCAGTGGGTTGTTTTTCACGCTGCAAGACTCCGATGCCAAAGCCTCGATTAGCTGTGTGGTGTGGAATAGCCAACTCGACAAATTGGCAGCTCTGCCAGCGCCAGGAGAACAGTTGATTTTGCTGGGTCGGGTGCAAGTCCATCCTCAACGGGGCAACTACCAGTTGATTGTCTGGCAAGCGCTTCCGGCTGGGGAAGGGCTATTGGCTCTGCGCTATCGACAGTTGCGAAATCGTCTAGAGCTAGAAGGACTTTTTGACCCAGAAAGAAAGCGCCCTTTACCCGTCCATCCTCAAACAGTTGCGGTGGTCACTTCCCCTCAAGCCGCAGCTTGGGGAGACATCCAACGAACTCTCAAACGTCGCTATCCAGGGTTGTGGGTGCTGTTTTCTCCAGCGTTAGTGCAGGGAGATCAGGCTCCAGCATCGATCGTGGCAGCGATCGCACGAGTCGAACGAGATCGTAGAGCGGATGTACTAATTCTATCACGGGGCGGCGGTGCGATCGAAGATCTGGCGTGTTTTAATGACGAATTTGTGGTTCGGGCGGTGGCAAATTGCTCGATTCCGGTGATTGCAGGCATTGGACACCAGCGCGATGAGTCGCTAGCAGACCTCGCTGCCGATGTTTGCGCCCATACCCCAACTGCCGCTGCTGAACAAGCGATTCCCTTGCTGGGCAATCTGTACGCCGAGCATCAGGAGCGATTTCACGCCCTCAATCAAGCGGTGGTGCAATATCTAGAAGTCGAGCGCGATCGCCTCCAAAATCTGCGGGAGCGCGTCAAACGCCTGAGGCTCGATCGCCAAATCAAACAAGAAGCTCAGAGGGTTGTGTGGTTAAGACAGCGCTTGATTCAATCGACTCTGCGCCCCTTTCAAGCAGCGGCTCAACACCGTCAGCTTTTGCAAGAAAAGTTAGCAACGCTTGACCCGCAAGCTGTGCTGCAACGAGGCTACGCAGTAGTACGACAGATAAACGGCAGCATTACTCGATCGACGTTAGAAGTCTCTCCGGGTGAGGATTTGTCAATTCAATTAGGGCAGGGGCACCTGAAAGTCAAAGTCACCGAGGTCTCGATCACTCCACCCACTTCTGACAGATAAAGACTATAAATAAAATAATCAGAATTCACCTTCTCTGGGTCGCTGCATGAATATTCCCCCTGGCTCGAATGCAGCCTACTCAAAACAAATTGAAGCGGATGAAGATCCAAATCCCGTGAACCCTGCTTCTGAGCATTCGTTTCCAAGGGATTGGAACTATGAGGAAACGGTTGCCCAAGTCGAGTCGATTTTGTCACGCATTGAGTCTGGTGAATTAGACCTTGCCGATGTATTTGAGCAATTTTCGATCGCCGTCAACTATTTGAAGCAGTGCGACGCATTTTTAGCCCAACGGCAGCAGCAAGTGGATCTGTTGATTGAAACGCTGACTGACGAAGAATTTTAACGCTATGCTCTATCCCTTATTGGCAGGGTTGGTCAGCGATCGTGACTCACCGCGACCTGCTGCGGGATCTTTCCGCCCCAGACGCAGCAGTTTTCTAGGCGGCTGAAGCGCATCTTTGCCTAGTTGAATTGTCACATCTGAGTCAAGACTTCCCGTTGTCTCAATTCTGACTTCGCCAAACCCTAGCGATCGTCGCACTGCTTCTGCCCCAATTACATCGCCTTGTTGAGCCACAATGCGGGTGATGCTTAAAGGCTCTGTCCAGGGTTTGTCTTGATAGACATTGTTAAACCCCGCCCGACTCAATGTGGTAATCACTGACTGCACCCCTTTATCTTGAGGAATGCTGTTTTGAATCGCAACTCTCAGCGTTGCGGGCTGATCTTCAGTCAACGCCGTGGTGCCAAAATCGAGATGCTGACCGACTAGCTTTTGAATCTGAGCCGGGTGAGGCAACCAATAGCTCGCGTCATATTCACCCGGAGCGCTAAACTCACCTGGAACCATCAGCATTTTGGTGTTCGATCGATTCACCTGAGACGCAAAGCCAGTCAGTGCCACTAGTTCTTCGACGGTGAGATTGGTGTCAATGTGCGACTGAATGATCGAGAGCAGTTTGGGAATCCGAGTTACGGTGGTCGGGTTCAGTGCTTGCTCCATCAGGGCGCGCATCACGGTCTGCTGGCGTTGAATTCGCCCGATGTCACCGTTTTCGTCGTAGCGGAAGCGCAGCAGTTGCAGGGTTTTATCACCGTTGAGGTGTTGCTGTCCGGCTTTGAGATTGACGTAAAGATGTTGACTATCGTCTTTATATTTCATGTCTTTGGGGACGAAAACCGTCACGCCACCCAGCGCATCGATCAGCGCTTCTACCCCTTGAACATTGATGGTGACATAGCGATCGACTCCCACACCTCCCAGCAGCTCACTGACCGTTTTTGCGCCCAAGGCAGGACCGCCATACAGATTGGCTTCGTTAATTTTACGAACGCCGTGGTCAGGAATATAAGTGCGCGTATCTCTCGGAATTGATAGCACCGTCAGCTTTTTAGTCTCAGGGTTAAAGCGCAGCAGCAACATCACATCAGTCAACCCTTCAAACGAGTTAACGAGTGCCTGATAGCGAAGGTTTTTAAGGTGGTCAGGAGGATTTTGGAGATCCGTTGTCAGCACTTTTACACCCAAAACCAGAATGTTGACGGGGCGCGTCAGCTCGGGCAATTTTAAGCTGCCTCGACTTGAGATGCCACCTTTGCCAAACACTGAGGCTTGAGCGGGGCTAAGTTGACGCTGCATCAGAGGCGTGCTAGCGAGCGAAACTGCGAGTAGTGCGCCTGCCGTTGCTGAAAGCATAGCAACCCCCGTTAAGCAAAACATCAGCCAGAGCAGTTTCTTGCCTCTGGGCTTGGCTGACTTTTTGCTTTTAGACATCACTCGTTTAGGTTGAGCAGATTGCGCGGGGACTGACTTCGGGGAGACGGGTTGCTTTTTAGCGCTTTTCACAGGTTTCCTCAACACACACCAATCGATCGTCGATTAAAGAAAATCAATCTTAAATTTGAGCTTTTATTGTATGCAGTAAAACAAGTTTGGCTACTTTTTTATTTGCTCAGTTCTTTTAAGAAATTAGGCTTTCTGGCAGACGCACGTTAACAACAATTTCTCAGACTATCCGCAAAAACTGGACAATACTCTGTGAATTTAGCTGATTTTGAGAATTATGAGTCATTTTTCTAAGTTATAAGTCATTTAATGGTGATCGACCGGCATAAACCTTACTTGAACATCAGTTCGGCAGACGTGGTTTGCTCCAATTGTGAATTCTGGAGAGCTACCTAAATTCCCCATTCTAGGGGACTTTGAGCCAAGACTCTAGTTTCAAAGTCCCCCAATTTTGGGGGATTTAGGGGGCAGAAGCTGCTGACAACGAAGTGAAAAACTCGTCGAACTGACCTTACTTGAAGTAGATCAGCAGATTTAGACCAGGAATCGTGCGAGAAAGTGTCCACAGCAGCAAAGTAATGTAGAGCGTCCCTAAACTCCACTGATACCAAACCAGCCCGGTGACCAAGTTTGGTAGATGCTGATCGCGGAGCCGAATATCGTTAAAGCCAAAGCGCAAAAAGTTATTAAAGCTGAAGTCGAAATAGTTGAGCCAACTCCAATGCCGATCCCACAAAATTGGCAAATAGCGATCGCGAAACATCGGTTCTCGGGGAATGATCGGCAACCGTCCAATCAAAATTCTCAACTGGCGAAGGGTGCCTTCTTCAACAAAATAACTGGCATCTAAAAGCGGGTGATAGCGACCCTGACGAAACAGCAGCCCGATCAAAATCAGCGGAATTGGCACCATGATGATCGCCAAACACGCCAAAGTCATCCACGGTCGATCGCCATTGCGAAACACTGCCACTAGCCCACCCAAGTTGAGAACAGTGGCGAAACTGCTCACCCAGGCAAACTCACGCCAGGTTGGTAAAATCGGTTTGGGATAACGTCTGCGCCAGCGATCGACCCCCCAAAACAAAATGCTGAAATAAGCGATCGTCACCAGTCCTACGCCGAAGATCAGCCAAAAACTTGTGCCGTTGCGGCTCAATAAAAGCAACAGACTGAGAGCTATCCAATTAAAGGCGATGCTCAAGCGATCGAGTGCATTCAGAACTGGAGACAGCGGCTCGACAGCAATCACGCGATCGCGCACTTTAATATACGTTGCTAAATCAACGGCAGTGACGGTGAGCAACTCAGGCGGATTGCGAAACGGTTGTTTTGCTCGACGCTGCACGATCGCTGCGGCTTGCGGTTGGTTAAAGCCAATTTTGCTTAATTGAGGAATCGTAGCAGTGTTTAAATTGGTGCCAAATAGTCGTTGCAGAAGTTGTTGCGATCGCAATCGCTGTGCCGTGTAGTCGATTTGATTTGCGTCAGAGATCTGTTCAAGTCGCCGAAAGTTTCGCACTAATTCACGCAGCAGATTTTCATTGCCTTGCAGCGTCGGCACCGAAATCGCCTTGCCGATCTGCCCAGGGTCACCTAGAATTTTGGCTTTGTCAGAGTCAAAGCGCAGCCCCGCTACGTTGAGATAAGCGCCTTTTGAGAATGAGCAATAGCTAAAATCGGCGCGATCGAGAATCGTGGCTCCGCGCAGGTTAACGGCTCGATTAAATTGAGCATCTCGAAAGATGGCAGATTTATCAAACGTGGCATCGGTGAGAAAAAATAGCTGACTGAATTTGTCTTTGGTAAACAGCGTTTGTTCTCGCCATCGCGTTTGAGCAAAATCGGCGTTGCCTTGCCACTGCACCCGCGTAAAGTTTGCCGATTGATAAAAAACTGCCTGATTAAAGTTCGCGGTTGCCTGAAACTCGCTGCTCTGAAAGCTGACTTCACCGCGAAACTGCGTCTGATTAAATTCTGCTTTGCCAAAGAAAATGTTGTTACGAAACAGCGCCTCTCGCCCAAAGTTGGCATTTGTGAAGCTTACAGGCAAACTAAATCGAGTCTGTGACCAATCTGCACCAGACGGAAACTGTGCCCCTTGCGCCTCCATGCGGTTAAGAAAAAATGTATTGGTGAAGTCTGCAAATCCGGTGATGCGGGTCTGCACGAGTTTGATCGGCCCGCGAAACACTGTGATTTGGGCAGAAGGCGCTTGTGATGATTCTTTAGAGGTGATCAGCAGCGATTGAGACAGCGTACTTAGACGAGAAAGCCGCCGTCGATCGCGCTGCAATTGGGCTTTCTCATTGGGCGTAAAAATTGGAGACAGCGATTCTCCATAAAGTGGCGCACGCAATCCTAGTTTGGCGATCGCTAAGTCTCCCTCGATCAGCGAATAGCTCAGATCCAGCCCTAACGGCAATCCCGGACGCTGTAACTGAGCTTGCACCAGACTATAAAACTGATCGCGAAAGTCGGCATTTTCGGGGCGCAAGTCGATCGTGGTGCGTCGCAAATCGAGAATTCGAGTCCCTTCACGCGGCACGGGCGATCGCAGCCGCTCTTGCAACAGCTCCAGGGTTAAAGGAATTCGTTCGGGTTGAGCGATCGCAGCTTGAGCAGCGTGAGGAAAAACCGCAATGCTGATGATTAAATTGATCATTAAACCGATGAGAACCGCTAGTCTCCTCACTTTTGACCTCTCGCACTATGTCCGATCGCAGCAATCTTACCTGTCAATGCGATCGTCTTTTCTAAACTCCGCTATCTTCAACGAAATTCCTTGTGATAACATTGGAGACTGCACACCCACCATCAATAACGGAAAGACTTCATCTCATGGCTCTGCTGCAACAGCGTAAACAAGAAATTATCACCGACTATCAAATTCACGAAACTGACACTGGGTCGTCAGATGTGCAAGTTGCGATGCTGACCGATCGCATCAACAAACTCAGCCTGCATTTGAGAACCAACAAAAAAGACCACGCTTCTCGGACGGGCTTGCTAAAAATGATCGGTCAACGCAAGCGCTTGCTGGCTTATATCAACAAAGGTAGTCAAGAGCGCTATCGTGCCTTGATTACTCGTCTTGGCATCCGCGGTTAAGGAGCGTTTTAGCCGATGTCTGCTGACTCCAAAGATCATAAACTACCAGACCGATTACCCTTTGAGCCGTCCCAAAAGAAAAAATCGGTCAAGATCGATAGCAACTCCGCGGTAGAGAAGAGCAACAAAAAGCCCAAACGCGAAAAGCCGCCTAGTATTTCTAAGTTCTCTAAAGTCGAGAAAGAAGAGCAGCCCAACGATCGCAAAGTCGCTAAAAAGAGCCAGCGATCGTCGAGAGATTCAGGCACGATTCCTGAAGTGGTCAGCAAGCGCATGGCACGGCGCATGGCATTTTTTTGTGGCATCCCCAGCGCTTTGGGAATGGTGACTTTTATCGCTAGCTATTTGCTCTTGGTCAAAGTTGGAATCAAGCTGCCCAATGTGGCAGTCGTGCTGGTGAGCATGGGCTTTTTGGGGCTAGGCGTGTTGGGGTTATCTTATGGCTTAATTTCTGCGTCGTGGGATGAAGAACGAGTCGGCACCCGCGTCGGCTTAGAAGAATTTAATATCAACTTCAAGCGGCTCACTGGCGCTTGGAAATCGGCACGACAAAAGAAAGAACTGAGCGAGTAGTCACATTCTGCAAGGGGTGGCGGATGGATGCTTTGATGTCCATTGGCTACCCATTCGTTTTTAAGTCTGATCGAATAGTTTCTTAATAGCTTTATTAGGGCGGACGATCGCACAATAGAAATCACTGCCCATCTCCAACACAGCAGAGGTTCTCCCATGATTGTGGTTATGAAAGTCGGCACCCCAGAAGTCGAACTGACCCGCATAACTGATGAATTGATGACATGGGGCTTGACCCCCGAAAAGATTATTGGCAAACATAAGGTCGTTCTGGGTTTGGTTGGAGATACGGTTGACCTAGACCCCTTACAACTTCAAGAAATTAGCCCCTGGGTTGAGCAAGTTTTGCGAGTAGAGCAGCCCTTCAAACGTGCCAGTCGCCAATATCGTCAGGGTGAAGCCAGCAGTGTTGCCGTTCCAACCCCTAATGGAACGGTCTACTTTGGTGAACATCATCCTTTAGTGGTGGTCGCGGGGCCCTGCTCGGTTGAAAACGAAGCCATGATTGTCGAGACGGCTCAACGTGTCAAAGCGGCAGGCGCGCAATTTCTGAGGGGCGGCGCTTTTAAGCCTCGCACCTCGCCTTATGCCTTCCAAGGTCATGGCGAGAGCGCTTTAAATCTGCTAGCTGCCGCGCGAGAGGCAACCGGATTGGGAATCATCACCGAATTGATGGATGCCGCTGACCTAAAGCCTTTGGCAGAGGTGGCAGATGTGATTCAAATCGGTGCCCGCAATATGCAGAACTTCTCGCTGTTGAAGAAAGTGGGCGCTCAAGATAAGCCAGTTTTGCTGAAGCGAGGCATGGCAGCGACGATCGAAGACTGGCTGATGGCGGCTGAATACGTTTTGGCAGCCGGAAACCCCAACGTGATTCTTTGCGAACGGGGAATTCGCACTTTCGATCGCGACTATGCGCGCAATACACTCGATCTCGCCGCAATCCCAGTCTTGCGCTCGCTGACTCACCTGCCGATTATGATCGATCCCAGTCACGGCACGGGTCGGGCAGAATATGTACCAGCGATGGCGATGGCCGCGATCGCCGCAGGCACCGACTCGCTAATGATCGAAGTCCACCCTAATCCTAAAAAAGCGCTTTCTGACGGCCCGCAATCTCTAACGCCCGATCGCTTTGACGAATTAATGCAAGAACTCGCGGTCATTGGCAAACCTTTGGGACGTTGGCAACCTGCAATCGCGATCGCTTAGGTAGAGTCTGAGAACTTAACCCTCATCAATCTGATTGAGGGTTTTGAGTTGCTGCTCTACAATTTGTAGGATTTGAGTCAGATTGGTTTGGTCAGCAGGAAGTTGAGCAGTGGCGTGAGTGCGATCGTGAATCTCACGCATTTTCTGTTGCAGACCTTGGGCAATGTTGAGCGCGTCGCGGCTTAAGTGGGCAATCTGCCGCTGCTGATAAAATTTGAGCGCGGCTCCTCGCAAAAGCTGCAAGGTTGCTTCTTCACCCTGAGCGCTTGGCATCACTCGCAGACGTAGCAGTACCCGATTCTGATCACAAAGCCGCTCAATTTCAACCTGCTCTGGCTGCTGCACTAGAGTCAGCGGCAAGTGGGTAAGTTGCTTTAATTCATCGATGACATTCTGAAAACTAGACAGAGGCAAATCACTCAGCACCGATTGCAAAACTCCGTTTTGACTCCACAAAACTTGCCCTGCGGTGGAGCGGCGCACTAGATAGAGTCGCCCAATTCCATCCACAGAGATCCGCCCCAGCAGTTCTTGCACGAGTTGGGCAGGTGGCAAAGCAGCTAAATGGTCTGAAGAGCTATCTAAATAATGGGTGCTAACTTCTA
This sequence comes from Phormidesmis sp., assembly GCA_043772715.1. Classification (GTDB taxonomy): domain Bacteria; phylum Cyanobacteriota; class Cyanobacteriia; order Leptolyngbyales; family Leptolyngbyaceae; genus Phormidesmis_A. Next base: position 27,207 of record JAYVFW010000278.1, read on the forward strand.
AAGTGGGCAAAGCATTGCCAGGAAGCGGAGGTTTGGGGTGCTGAAGCGGCTCTGAGCCTAAGACTACTGTGTCGGGTGAAAGAAAATTTAGGGAGTCATCAATCTCATCAGGGCTGTCGATTAAAAAGGTTGCTTTTGCCTCTTCAGTTGATCGTGCGGAGCAGTCTTTAGAGAAAAAATTAAGATCCGAACTCTCGCAGGAACTCTGACCTGAGATCGGGCTGATCTCTTCTAACAAGTCAACATTCTCAGCCTCTCCAGGTTTTTGAGCAAGCACGGAATCGCTTGAGGAAGGAACCACCAGCCCTTGATTAACCACGTGACTGAGATAAGCAGAAAGAGTGGCGTAGTGAACGTCTGAACTAATTGTTTGAGGCGCTAGCGAATAGTTCATAAATGAAAGAATCCGCCGCACGTAGTCGAGAGCAGCGGTATCTTCTAAAGTCACCATGCCAAGTTGAAGACACTGGTCTTTGAGCGACAAAGGCAAAATTTGATGATAGAGACAGGCTTCAAACGGCAGAATGCGATCGATGAGTTGAAAAATTTGATGAGTATCCACTGTTGCGACTCGTTCAAGTTGAGCAAGAATTGGGAGATTTAGAAAGCAGGTTGTCTGTGTCTCAGGTTGGTGGGTTTCACGAAGATCTGAAAAGTCGCGCAGTGGATGCATCATAAAAGACGAGTTTCTGAAGTGCCCACTGTATAAAATCGTTTTGGTTTTCCAATTTTCCGGAAAACGTGACGAATTTCACATAAAGCTACAGAGACTTTAAGTGCTGATCCTAGAATACTGCCGTTTTGCGGGACTTCAAGCCAATATTTCCGGTTCAAAGTCCTTCAGAATAGGGAATTTAGCGGGCAGAAGCCGCTGACAACGCAGCGAAAAAAACCGTCGAACTGATGTCAAGTTAGCAGAATTGAGGCTACAGTCCAGAGTATTTTTATCTGGGCTGTAGCCGTATAAAAATAAAGCTCTGTGCTTATAAAGACTATCGCGATCGGCGCACGACTTCTTGACTGATGGCACTCAGATTTTTGCCCAAAGAATCTTTAAACAGATTATAAAAAATGTCTTTTGGGGTTCCAGGTTTGGGTTGTGCGTCTACGACATAAGTGATCAGCACCTGATCTGCTTTTGCCCCAGAAAAAGCAGCTACGGGTTCCACAGTCCAATAGCCTTGCAGCTTTTGCAAGTCGCCATCCACTTGCTGAAAATCAATCCGAGTTTTAGCCGTTTCTGTGATTGAAGAACGAATGCGCGATCGCACGTTGATTAGAAAGACCTGCCGAGCATCCACCTGCTCAATCACCTTGCGGTTGCCGTTTGACTCCAACACTCTACTAGACACGACATTGGGTATGAACTTTGAGAGACTGCCGTAGTCAGTTAAGACGTTCCAGGCGGCATCTGGAGAACTTTTGATCAACACCTTGGCAACGTAGTTTCCTTTCTCTCCGGTTACTAAAGTTTGACCACTCCTTAACGTTGTGCGATCACTGGCTGACAAGCGATCGACGGGACTATTAAAGAGTTGAGCAGAACTGGAGACAGCGGATGAGGTCACTGTTATGAGGGTCAAACATCCGGTTAGAAAATAGAAAGGTAAACGGGACAACATCAGGAATCTCCTATTTAGGATAGAGGTAAAATTTGAACTGATGTTCCATTGAGTTCACGTTTAATCAAAAATAGCAATGTGCCATTCAGCACGGGTAATTTAACTTAGTTAAAAGTAATGTTAAAAGTAATACCGATTTTTGATAGCTGCTCTTAGTTTCAATACTCCGGACAATTTTTGAGACAAAGGCTGAAACCCGTATTCTACCGTTAGCATTTGACCTCACTGAGGAGACTGAAACCCGCATTCTACCGTTGGTGATTTAAAACTGTCCGGACTGTTGTTAGTTTTTAAGTTGCAAAAAATGTAACCAACACCGCGATCGCGCCCGAACAATGACACAGTAAAAGCAACAACCACAACACTGATGTAAATAGCTCTCAGTGAGGAGTTATCTAAATGATCAAGATGATGAATTCAGCCACAGATCCTGCTTCTACCTGGAACCGGGTCAAGCTACTGCCGATCGCTTTAGGATTGATGAGTCTATCTCTAGCCAGCCCCGCGTTGGCCCAAGAAAAAGTGTTAAGAACGCTCACCGTCACGGGTCGCGGATTCGAAAAGATTGCGACGACCATTACTCAAGTGCGATTAGGAGTCGAAGCTCAGGGAAAAACGGCTAACGAGGTTCAAGGAGAAGTGGCACGGCGCTCAAATGCTGTGGTGACGCTGCTTAAATCTCGCAGTGTCGAAAAGCTTGAAACCACTGGCATTAACCTCAATCCGGTCTACAGTTACAACAACAACCGTCAAAAGCTTGAGGGCTATGGCGCGTCAAATACCGTAAGTTTTAGAGTCCCCACTGAGAAGGCAGGCACCCTGTTAGATGATGCAGTCAAAGCTGGAGCTAGTCGAATTGATGGCGTGAGTTTTGTGGCATCTGATGAGGCGATCTCCGCTGCCCAAAAAGTTGCTCTGCGTGAAGCAACTCAAGACGCACAAAGTCAAGCAGATGCAGTTTTTAGTGCCCTCAATCTGACTCGCAAAGAGGTTGTCAGCATCCAGGTCAACGGCGCGTCTGCCCCGATTCCGATCATGATGGCAGATGTGGAAAGGTTTAGTAAGGTAGCCGCCGCTCAAGCCCCAAGCCCCGTTATTGGAGGCGAACAGCGGGTCGAAGGATCAGTGACTTTGCAGATCAGTTATTAACGGCAGCACAAGATCTCCGACTTCTTAGAGAAGTCGGAGATCTATCTTCAAAAGTCATCGACATATCCTGCCGATTCTGTTCCGCCCCCTTCAGAGTCCCGCTTTGAGCCTAACAGTTGGAGTCGATCGACCAGCACCACTGGTGAGGTGCGATCGACTCCCGTGTTCCGATCTTTCCAGCTATCAAACTTCAAGGAGCCTTTTACCCCAATCAAGCTGCCTTTGCGGACGTAGTTAGCAGCAACATCGGCTTGCTTGCCCCAAAGTTCTAGATTGAACCAGTCGGGCTGGTCATTATTCTTAGTTTGACGATTGACCGCTAGAGTGAGCCGACACTTGACGCTGCCCGACTCAAAATATTTCACGTCTGGGTCGCCGCCCACTCGCCCAACCAGGGTGACTACATTAAGACTCATGCTCTTTTCTCGCGCTTTAAGTGTCTTTATCCTAGAGGAAGATCCTTCCTTTAGCTCGGTCAATGTCTTGGTCGATCAATACATTTGTACTTAAGTTTAACTTTAAACATTGACGATCGAGGCAGCTTTACTGAGGTTCTTTATCGACAACGGTTGTGCAGACAAAATCTTATCTAACCTTTTAAATCACCCCTTGTTTGTAATTAAAAGAACATCAATTTTAATCCGCGTTTTGCCTCTATGATGAGAGCAGTTTGAATCTAAGCTTCTAAGCGATCGCGCTTCCACGAAAAAGACTTTTCATCGATGATTTTGTGCAGCCTGACTAGACTCAGGATGGAAACTGTAATAAAATTCACATCGATAGCTGTTGGTGCTTGATTGCACCTCACTCGATCGTACTCATCGCGTTAATCTGAGGCATAGAAACCAGTGGGTCTTTTCAGTCGCTTCTCCTTATCCCGGGACATGGGTATAGACCTGGGCACCGCCAACACTCTAGTCTACGTGTCAGGTAAAGGCATCGTGTTACAAGAGCCTTCCGTCGTTGCGATGGATCAAAATGAAAGAATTCCTTTGGCGGTCGGCGAAGACGCAAAAAGAATGCTGGGACGAACTCCTGGAAACGTTGTCGCCCTTCGCCCCTTACGCGATGGCGTAATCGCTGACTTTGACACCGCAGAGCTGATGTTAAAGCACTTCATTACACGGGTGCATGAAGGAAAAACCTTAGTTTCTCCTCGCGTTGTCATTGGCATCCCCAGCGGCGTAACTGGGGTAGAGCGTCGCGCCGTCATGGAAGCCGCTTCTCAAGCTGGGGCACGAGAGGTCTACTTGATTGATGAGCCTGTTGCAGCCGCGATCGGAGCTGGTTTACCTGTTGCAGAGCCCACCGGAAACATGATCATCGATATCGGCGGCGGAACCACTGAGGTTGCTGTCCTCAGTTTGCAAGGCACCGTCCTCAGCGAGTCGGTACGAGTTGCCGGAGACGAACTGAGCGAGTCGATCATTCACTACATGAAAAAAGTTCACAACCTCGTGGTTGGAGAACGCACCGCCGAAGAGATTAAAATCTCCATTGGGTCTGCCTACCCGACCCAAGATGATGAAGCGACGATGGAAGTACGCGGCTTGCACTTGCTGTCGGGTCTGCCCCGAACCGTCACGATTAAGGGCCCTGAGATTCGCGAGAGTATGTCAGAGCCGCTGTCTGTGATCGTCGATGCGGTCAAGCGGACTCTAGAGCGCACGCCGCCTGAGTTAGCAGCAGACATTATCGATCGCGGCATTATGCTGGCAGGCGGCGGTGCGCTACTTAAAGGCATCGACACGCTGATTAGCCACGAAACAGGAATTGTGGTTCACGTTGCTGCTGACCCGTTAAGCTGCGTCGTTTTAGGAACCGGACGAGTCTTAGAAAACTTCAAGCAGCTAGAACGTGTCTTTAGCACTCGCCCGTCTCGCTGAACGAGTTTTTCGCAGTTTGTTCCTGATATTGAGAAATAAATTGCGAAAAGCGATTCTAATGCTGGCACCGAGACGCATACTCTTGTAAAGTTGACCAGCCAACATCCGAGGTTGAATGTACGCACTGCAACGCTGGTGGGAACGCTACGGAATTCAGGCTGTCTTGGTTGGTGTGGCATTAGGGACTGCTCTCTTTGTCCGCCAGACTCAGGGCGGTGTTATCCTAGAAACTTATCAGTTGATCACCCGTCCATTCCACAGTAAGCCGACTCAACAAGACCGATTAGTCAGTGCTCAAACGCAAGAGCTTCAGCAGCGTTTAATCGAGCTAGAGAGCCGCAATCAACGTCTGGAAGAACTTTTGGGGTTCGTTTCGGCTAAAAAGATTAAAGGAGTTACAGCCCCAGTGATTGGTCGCAGCGCTGATCATTGGTGGCAACAGGTGATTTTGGGACGAGGCAGCCAGGATGGAATTCGAGTTGGATCGATCGTGCTTAGTCCCGGTGGGTTAGTGGGCCGTGTCAGCAGTGTCACGTCTAATGCGAGCAAAGTGCTTTTGTTGAGTGATCCTAGCAGTCGGGTGGGCGTGACGATTAGCCGTAGTCGCTATATGGGGTTTATGCGAGGCAAGTCAGCCAATCGAGCCGTCATGGAGTTTTTTGAGAAGGTCCCAGATGTGCGTCGGGGTGATGTGGTGTCTACGTCGCCGTTTAGCCAACTGTTTCCAACAGGCATTCCGATCGGGCGCATTGAGTCGGTCGATCTCAACAAAAGTCCGGCACCCGAAGCTGTGATCGAGTTATCTGCTCCAATTAATTATTTAGAGTGGGCAACCGTTTATGCCAATTCTGCTAATTTGGGAGCCCCTCAACTGACTGCCCCTGCTGCCCCGACTCCTGCTTCAACGCCTTCTCCAGAAGCAACCCCATGAAGACTTCGGCTTTAGATGATTTGTTCGATCGCCACCCTAGTTCGCGCCCTCTCGTGAGCTGGGGCGTGACGGTGATCTCGGTGCTGCTGTGCCTGATGTTTTTGCCGATGCGCTTACCGGGCATGGAACTGGCGGGCATTGGTCCAAACTGGCTGTTGATTTGGGTGGTTGCCTGGAGCGTTAAACGGACGATGTTTCAAGGGGCGATGGCAGGATTGATTTTGGGTCTGTTGCAAGACGGAATGACTTCGCCGTTTCCAACCCATGCGGTTAGTTTGGTGATCGTTGGAGTTTTGACGGCTCGACTGCAAAAGCAGCGCTACATTGAGGAAGATTTTATCTCAGTAGCGCTGATTGTGTTTGGGATGGCGGTGTTAGCTGAGACGGTGACGGCCATTCAATTCAGTCTGCAAGGGGGACGATCGCTGGTCGAAATCTGGACATATCACCAGTTTATTGCCCTCAGTTCCGCAATTCTCAGCAGTTTGTGGGCCCCGATCGTTTACTTTCCGCTCAATCGCTGGTGGGAGCGGATGGGACTCGTAGACTCGGTATAGAAGGGTTACTGATGTGGATTGTTGTGGCGCTCTAACGCAAATTGGATGAGCTGATCCACGAGGCTTGAAAAGGGAATGCCACTGGCTGCCCAGAGTTGCGGATACATACTGGTGGCGGTGAATCCTGGAAAGGTGTTGATCTCGTTGATGAAGATTTCTCCGGTCGATTCAACATAGAAGAAATCGACGCGACCAATTCCGGCACCGTCGATCGCCACAAATGCCCGAATCGCCATCTCCTGAATTTGAGTCGTCACTGCTTCTGGTAGCTTTGCCGGAATTTCTAATCCTGCTTGTCCTGCGGTGTACTTGGTTTCGTAATCATAAAAGTCGCTTTCAAAGGTGATTTCACCAATCACGGAAGCTTTCGGATGGTCATTGCCGAGAACAGCACATTCGACTTCTCTGGCGATCACTCCGGCTTCGACAATAATGCGCCGATCGTAACTCGCAGCATTATCTAACGCAGCTTCTAACTGGGCACGGTTTCGCACTTTAGAAATTCCGACGGATGATCCCAAATTCGCAGGCTTGACAAAACAGGGATAGCCTAACTCAGCTTCAATGTGATCACCGAGTTTGGGGAAGACGCAGGGATTTGAGCAGACTTGCGATCGCGTCACTGCCAAATATTTCACCTGGGGCAAACCTGCCTGGGCATAAGCCGTTTTCATCGCAATCTTATCCATGCCGACTGCCGATGCCAACACGCCTGAACCCACAAAGGGCACCTGCATCAGTTTAAGAAGTCCTTGCACCGTACCGTCTTCACCGTTGGGGCCGTGCAAAACCGGAAACCACACCTCGACTTCGGCGGCTTGAGCCGGAAACTGCCAGCGAGTTTGATGGGTGTCTACAGGCGCGATCGCCGTTCCCAACTCCAACACTTGTTGAGCTAGATGACTCGCTTGCCAATAGCCATCTTTTTGAATGTAGAACGGCAACACGTCATATTTATCAGCATTAGAGTCAGTTTTGAGCGCTTGCGCGATCGCCCTTGCCGAAGAAATCGACACCTCATGCTCTCCCGAACAGCCGCCAAACAACAGCCCGACTTTTAATTTGGTCATGAGGTTTTTCCTGCGATGAAATACCGATTTTGGATTTAAGCTATTTTGCCTCTAATTGGCTGTTTGCGAAAGTCAAAAATCTCTTTCAATTCGCCTATGCTGATTTCTGCTCACTTCCCTACAATGAGGAGAGAGTCCCCTGCTGCATTGCCTTATGCCTCAACAACCTGCCCGTATTTGTATCCTTGGTGGCGGCTTTGGTGGTCTTTATACCGCGCTGCGGTTGAGTCAACTGCCCTGGACAAAGGCAGAAAAACCAGAAATCGTGCTGGTCGATCAGCGCGATCGCTTTGTCTTTGCGCCGTTGCTCTATGAATTGGTGACGGGTGAGTTGCAAAGCTGGGAAGTCGCGCCGCCCTATGAAGAGTTGCTTGAAAACACGGGAGTTCGCTTCTGTCAAAAAGAAGTCGCTAACATTGATATTGGATCTAAGCAGATACAGCTTCAAGACGGTGAAGCCTTGACCTACGATCGTCTCGTTCTCGCAATGGGCGGCGAGACTCCGCTCGATTTGGTGCCCGGAGCGGCAGAACACGCCTTGCCCTTTCGGACGATCGGCGATGCTTATCGACTCGAAGCACAACTGCGGCAGCTAGAAGAATCAGACCATGACAAAATTCGGATTGCGATCGTCGGTGCGGGCTATAGCGGAGTCGAATTAGCGTGTAAGCTGGCAGATCGATTGGGCGATCGACTGCGACTGCGATTAGTCGAGCAGACCGATCAGATCCTGCGTTCTTCCCCCACACATAATCGCGAAGCGGCTGACAAAGCCCTGCAATCACGAGGCGTTTGGTTAGATTTAGAGACAACGGTGGACGCGATCGCCGCAGACACCATTTCTCTAAACTACAAAGGCTCTATTGACGCGATTCCGGTGGACTTAGTGTTATGGACAGTTGGCACTCGCGTCAATGAGGTGGTGAAAAACCTACCGCTCAAACAAAATCAGCGCGGGCAGTTGTTGACAACACCAACTCTGCAAGTGATTGACGCTCCAGACGTGTTTGCGTTAGGAGATTTAGCAGACTGCAAAGATGCTGATGGGCAGCAGGTTCCCCCAACGGCTCAAGCGGCGTTTCAACAATCTGATTATGTCGGTTGGAATATTTGGGCATCGCTGACCAATCGCCCGCTCTTGCCGTTCCGCTATCAATATTTGGGCGAGATGATGACGCTGGGTGAAAATAACGCAACCCTGACGGGGATGGGCATTCAACTAGACGGGACGGTTGCCCACATCATTCGGCGACTCGCTTACTTAAACCGGATGCCCACTCTAAAACATCAGATTCGAGTCGGGTTAAATTGGGTGACAAAGCCGATCGCCGATGCTCTCGCAGGCAGTCACGATCGCTGACGTTCCAAATCGCCAATTCGATGATAGGGGCATAGCACTGCTGTGCCCTTTGCGATTCCAATTTATAAATAATATTTATTCGATTTCCCATGCGTTCATCGCCCTGATATTCAAAAGCCTCTATGAGTCGTCCTCAACTAATTTTCTTTGATGCCGTTGGGACTTTATTTGGTGTGCGCGGCAGCGTTGGCGAAGTCTATGGCGAAATTGCTCGTCGTCACGGTGTTTATGTTTCAATCTCCGCATTAAACAAAGCATTCTATCAACGCTTTAAAGCAGCGAGTTCTCCTGCATTTCCAGGACATTCTTTAAGTGAAATTCCCGATTTAGAGTTTCATTGGTGGAAAGCGATCGCCGAGCAAACTTTTGCCCAAACTGGCGTACTGCATGAGTTTTCTGATTTCTCCGCATTTTTCGCAGAACTCTACGATCATTTTGCCACCGCAGAACCCTGGGTTCTCTATGCCGATGTGGTGCCAACCTTAAAGGGATTGCGCGATCGTCACATCACCCTCGGCGTTTTGTCTAATTTCGATTCTCGTCTCTACGCAGTTCTCAAGGCGTTGGATTTAACGGATTTTTTCAGTTCGGTGACCATCTCAACCGAAGCCGGAGCCGCAAAACCCAGTCCGCAAATTTTTGCCCACGCGATCGCCAAACATAACTATCCAGTCGAGCAAATCTGGCACGTTGGCGATAGTTTTGAAGAAGACTTTAAAGCTGCCAAAACCGCAGGATTAAGAGCAATCTGGCTCGATCGCCAATAGAACTGAAAAGGATTGAACATTCCGGTCTAATATAGTACCCAAGTACCAAAAACACCTTTTCATTATGCCGATTAAGCCGTCTCAAATTTTGAGCTTGCTGCAAGAAAAGCGCGACGATTTCATGAGCTATGACAAAACCGCTTTGCAAGAGCTTCAGCAATATCGAACGGCGTTGGCAAAAATGTCACGGCAGTCATCGGCGGTTCTGCTTGAGACGCTAAAAGGGATGAAAGACTGCGGAGCGTTGCCGCTAGAACCATTGGGCGACTATTCTGATTGGATCATTCCCTCTAAGCTAACCTGGCAAAGCCGAGAGCAGAGTTTGGAATGGGTGCGCGATCGCCTCACGGGCATTTCAACGTTTGCGGTTGATGGCTCTCAGATCTATCCCAGCAAAGATATTTCAGTACCTGTAGCACTGGTGCAAATCGGTTGGTATGAAAACTTCCATTTGCCGTCTGGTGTTTATGAGAAAGACATTGATTTAGATGTGATGACTCCTAACGATCTGCGCGTCGGTCGGGGGGATATTGCCGATCGTAAAGTCAATCTCCGCCGTTTTGAGATGGAGACAGACCGCCTGATTCTCTATATGGAGGAGCGATCGGGCTGTGAAACGTGTCTCGCATTTTTTGATGGCTCGTTAGTGGTCACATTTGCAGAAGCCTTCGACGAGGAGACGCGCAACTTCTATGTCAAATGTATGGGCAAACTTCTGCAAGCCAGCGAGCATTATCGAGTGCCTTTGGTGGGTTATATTGACACGTCAACGGCTCACGATTTAACTGAAATGCTGCGCCGCTTGGGCAATCTGCCTGAGACAAAATCGATCCATGATGCCCAACTCCTCAACCGCACCCAAAATTACTCAATGGAATGGGGCGATCGTACGCCTCTGTTTCTCTGTCAGCGATCAGGAATCTTAGATCACTACGGAGATCAAGGCGACAAAATCGCATTCGCTTATCTCAAGACAAATAAAGATAGCTATCCAGTGCGGTTAGAGATGCCCGTCTGGGTTTATGAAGCGGGCTGGCACGATCGCCTGATTGATTGGGTGCGGGCTGAGGTTGTGATTGGGAGTGGTTATCCTTACGTCATTGAAACGGCAGATCAAGTTGCTGTGTTGAAGAATGACGATCGCCAAGTTTTCTACCGACTGCTGCAAGATTGGGCAGACCAGGAAGACTTAAAGCTACGCCTATCGCGCAAGATGGTGAGCAAAGCTCGGCGGCGATAGCTCGGATGCGTCTCATACTGTCCTTTGGACAATATCTATCAGGACTTACGCGTTTTGACCAAAACCTTGGAGGTTTAAGCCAAGTCCAGATCACCCGCGATCGGCGCTTTACCGTGCGAGTCTTCGGTTCTGTCGCCAAAGGACAAGCCGATCAAAACAGCGATCTCGATCTGCTAGTAGACTACGATCTAGACAAAATTAGCCCCTGGTTTCCAGTGCGCCTCATCCGAGATCTTGAGAACCTTTTAGGCATCAAAGTAGATGTCGTTACCCCTGAAGGACTCAAAGCCAGAGTCCGCAACGAAGTTTTGCAAGAAGCTTTAACCCTATGAGCAGCGATCGAGAACGGATGCGAGACATCCAAGCAGCGATCAATAGAATTGAAGAGCAGTATAAAATTGCTGGTCTTCTAACAGCGATCGACCGAAAGATTGAAGCAGTTGCCCGACAAAGCGATCGGACTAAGCAATTCAAAAAAGGCTTACTCCAAAGAATATTTGTCCGAGTCGTTACAGTAAAACGAAGCAAGGAGATCAATTGTGATGAATATCACCCTAATCCCAGAACAACAAAACCTCATCCAAGCCAAAATCCAAACAGGTAAATATCAATCTGCCCAACAAGTTCTCACAATCGCCCTCCGTCTATTTGACGAATACGAACAGGCAGAAAGCGAGTGGAGTCAATCTGTCCGAGAAAAAATCCAAGCAGCCATCACGATTTAAGAACAAACCCCGCCCCTAGATGGAGAGAGCTTTGTAGAAGGCATTTTGCAGCGATTCCAAGAGGCGTAAATGGCACGCTATTTGACACTCCCCAGCCCTAAAGGGACAGGGATTCTTGGCTCAACGAAACCACTTAACCTGGAGTCCTTGCGTCGTCCAGACCAGAGGTGGGATTCTCCCCAAGCGTTAATTCGGGTCTGCCCGACCCTATTTGCGCTTCTTACTCAGTTGCCTATGGAGGGAAACCCTCCTCCAGCACTGAGCGCCGCAAGTCCTGTTTAGATTTGGAACAAGCTGCTCCAAAAAACTGATTCGTCTAGCTCCTGCAAATCTGGCGTTGCTGAATGCAAGTATGAATCTGTCTATCGAGACTGAATCCTTTCGCCCCCTAAATCCCCCAATTTTGGGGGACTTTAAGATTCTGGTTCCTCTCAAACTTGGGGGGGCTAGGGGGGCAATTCATATTTGCATTCAGCAACGCCCAAATCTTTTACCTACTGCCAGGAAGAAGCTAGAACAATGCAGTAGAACCACATAGATTTGATTGTCAAGCGCTCAGCTCTGAAGGCAGCAATTCTCATTTTGAAACACCTGTACTAAAAACCGGGTTTCCAGCTACAGATTGCTAATGAGACAATGCGGGTTTCAGACACCTAAATTCTTCAA
>JAYVFW010000279.1:0-12558 GCA_043772715.1 Phormidesmis sp.
CGATAAAACCACCCGTTCCCAATTGCTCTAGCGGAAAATTAGGATTCTTTCCCTGCGGGTCGCCACCCTGCACTACAAACGGCTGTGGCTCTCGCACAACTCGGTGAAACACCAGACCGTCATAGACTTTTTTATCGACTAAATCGACAAAATTACCGCTTGTAATCGGGGCACCGGTGCCGTTGACTTCGATCGTGATCGGCGAACCTTTCACCGTCATCACAACGGTTGCTTTGCCTTCTAAACGGGGCAGGTTAGTGGCTTGCGGAGAACTCGGAACGGGCAGCGAAGCAGTAGCAGACGGGGATGCAGACGGGGAATCTGTGGGAGCAGAAGAACTGGCTTGAGGATTACACCCTACGATCGCGAAGATGGCGACAGCCAATGTCGATAAAAGCCAGTTTCGGATTTTTGTCTGCATTTTTAGTTACCCATTTCAATAAAGCCACCTAACATCTTATCGCTCAGACGCACGAATTCGAGCGGCAAAAAAGATGGGACGCAATCCTAAGTTTCGCTAATCGAACTCCAAGGTCGCGTCCCATCGGTTGATGCCGCTAAAACTCGTTCAGATCATTACAACCCTTCTAAAGGCACACTTAAAAATCTGGCAAGTTCCGCTGCCTCATTTTCTAGCTCAGACAACCCTAAAGGTTGCCCTACTCGTGTGAGCGGAATATCTCGCATTCCCTTGACCCGCAGATAGAGCGATCGTCGTGGGTTTACGCCTTCTCTGAGAATTGCTTTGACTGCCTGCACATCACTCAACTGACAGTTCAACTCAATTTTGCGATTCTTGCCGGGAAACCCCCAGCGAAAAATCGTCATCTGACCCGTCTGCTTATTAAACTCGTTGTATCCGCCGCCTAAATCCCACGCAACACTCAGCCAAAGATAAGCAGCAAGCAGTAATCCTGCTGCTCCATAAAACCCCATCACCAACCCCTGAGGAACAAATATCAGCTTGGTGGGGTCAGCAAACGGCAATAAATTGACTTTGGTGTAACTAGAAATCGATGCCAGAAAAAACCCCGTCGCCCCGATCGAAACCACGCTTGCCCACCAATAGTTGCTAAACCGTCTTGACCCTAAAATCTGCTGGCGCAGAACAAGATCATTTGTAGAGGCTGTCTGTGCAGTCATGAGATCACTAGACCTTAAAAAAGATTACAAATTGATTGGGAGCGCAAACCCCGATTCACAACCCACTTTGCGTATGGGCATGGCACTGCCGTACCCATTGATGTTGCAAGTAACCGATCCTGTTGAACCCACGATCCTGATCTAGTATATTACAGCGATTGGGAGGTTCAGAAACCCTGAAAGCTGAAGCGATCGATTTGGGGTTAGAGAGGGTCAAGCACCCGACTGATAGGCAACAGCACTTGCGAAGTATCTTTAAAGGGATGGTCGGCTCGAATGAGCATCTCAGCATCGGCACCGCTAACAGGCTTTGAAAACAGATAGCCTTGGGCATATTCACACTTCAAGGCTTTGAGTTGTGCCAATTGCTTAATCGTTTCAACCCCTTCAGCGACGACATCCATCCCCAAGTTCCATGCCAGGGTGATAATAGTTTTCACCAGTTCTAACTTCTCGCCATCGACATCGACTCGACTGATAAAGGAGCGATCGATCTTCAACAGATCCATCGGAAAGCGATACAAGTAGCCCAATGAAGAATAGCCCGTGCCAAAGTCATCGACTGCTAGCTGAATGCCCATTGCTTTAAGCTGCAACATCATATCCATTGCGCTTTCAGTGTTTTCCATGATGGCGCTCTCAGTGATTTCTAGCTTCAAATGATGAGCCTCTAGCCCAGTGTCGTCTAAAGTTTGGCGAATTTGCTTGATCAGACTCGGCTGAGAAAATTGGCGACTCGATAAATTGACACTAATGCTCAACGGCGACCGATCAGGAAAAGCGGTGTGCCAAGCCTTCATTTGACGACAGGCTTCTCGCAAAACCCACTGCCCCAGCGGAATGATTAGCCCCGTTTCTTCTGCCATGGGCACAAATTTTACTGGAGACACGATCCCCTGTTCGGGATGCTGCCAGCGCACCAGTGCCTCAAAGCCGACAATTTTTTCGGTTGCCAGCGACACGATCGGCTGATAGTAGAGCAAAAATTCTTGCCGCTCCACGGCTCGCCGCAGGTCGTTTTCGAGTTTTAGCAAGTTAACCACTCGCGTGTGCATCTCTGTGTCAAAGACTTCATGGCAGGCTTTGCCCGATGCTTTAGCGCGATACATGGCAATGTCTGCCCCGCGCAGCAGGTCTTCAGGTAGCTCATAGTCAGTCGTGCTCAACGTGATGCCGATGCTGGCAGATGTAAACACTTCGTGTCCGTTGAGGTTAAAAGGAGCCGATAAAGTTTGATGCACCCGCTCGGCAATTTTTTTCGCATCCTCTAAAGTTTGAATGCGCTCTAGCAGAATCGTAAACTCGTCGCCGCCTAGCCGGGAGACGGTATCTTCACGACTCACACAGGCTTCTAGCCGTCGTGCGATCGCAATCAAAAGCTGATCGCCAATCAAGTGCCCCAGACTGTCATTGATCACCTTGAAGCGATCGAGGTCTAAAAACAGCACTGCAAACTGATGATCTGCACTTTGTCGAGAGCGAGCCACGGTCTGTGCCAATCGTTCCATAAATAGCAGACGATTGGGCAAGCCAGTCAGCGAGTCATGAAAGGCGTTGAGACGAAGCTGTTCTTCTACCTGCTTGCGCTCGGTGACTTCGCGCATCACCGAAACAAAGTGGGTGACTTGCCCTTGCTCATTGCGAATTGGCACGGTGTTGAGGTCAACCCAAAACCCCGTGTTGTTTTTGTGATGGAGAATTAATTCGGCTTTGACAGCTTCAAAGTTTAGCAGGCTGGTGCGAATGCGATCGAGTTCTCTAGCTGAGGTGTGAGTGCCTAACAGCAACTGGGCAGATTTGCCAATCACTTCAGCCGAGGTGTAACCCGTTGATCGCAGAAAAGCATCGTTGATATAGACGATTCGCAAGCTTAAGGGGTCTTCTGTCGGTTCTGCCTGCGAGATCATGACAATTTCATTGGCATTAACCACGACCGATTCTAAAAGGCGCAGATATTCTTCGAGCCACTTGCGCTCAGTAATATCTTTGACGGTGATCAGACTGCCTGTAGATTCTCCTGCATCGGTGCAGAGCAGTGTGGCGTTGACTTCTGCCCAAAATTTTCTGCCATCTTTGTGTTTAAGTTGTCCTTCCTTCCAGCCATAAAAGTTTTGGCGGTCTTGATCAGGCTGCCCAGTGTGAAACTGAAGCCAGCCTTCGATCGCCGAGAAAAATTGACCAGCAGGTTTGCCGACCATTTCTGCCACTGAGCAGCCAACCAGCTTTGCCATGCGAGAGTTGACGTGCAGAACGCAATCTTCTAAATCGGTGATCACAACGCCATCATTGAGGTTCTCAATGACGGTGTGGAGCAGCCAGACTGGCTCTTGAAAGGGTTTTTTTGCTGTTATGGGTTGGGTGATCGAGGGGTCAGTCGCCATACGGAACTCCTAAGCGCTCTCTGCTCCTAGACGCGCCCAAGTTGAGAGCTGGGATTCTAAAATCTGGTTTACGCAAGGCTTTTAAAGGGGTGATCAGTCAGGAAACAAACACGAGCGATCGCGGTCAGAGTCTTCGTTTAGGAACGTGAATTTATTAAGATGCAACTTCTCGGACTCAACTAGAGTGTAGATAAGTTCGTTGATGGCTCCGTTTGAGTCGGCTTGTGCCCCCGAAGTCCCACACTTTGGGGGACTTTGAAACCGGGAATCTTGTCTCAAAGTCCCCCAGAATTGGGGGACTTAGGGGGCGAAGATCTCAGCCATGACGAATCAAGAGAGTTGATGACAAGATTGACAGGTTATTTAATTCACGATCCTTAGAAAACTAGTTGACTCAGTTTGCCCAATTTTTTGAGAAACTTGGACACGAGACAAAAGATTTTTTGGGTTTGCAGATTTTTTTGCCAGAACGAATGGATGCGTCACAAATCTCTTAAAAACTGATTGATCAAGTCTGCCATCTCAGATGAGTGATTTTGCGGTAGCGCGTGATCGGCATTGGCAAGAATGACAAGTTGAGCGTTTGCGATCGCGTTGGCGTAGGTTTGGCTATGCCAGAGGGGAATCGTTTCGTCTCGATCGCCCGTCATAACTAACGTCGGCACTCGCAGCCGATGAATTTCAGTTTCTATAGTGTCGATCGCGTCTTCAGGGCGAATGCGATCGACCAGGAACGATCGCGCGGCAGGCTGGGCGTTTAGTTCGCGTCGTGCCCAGTAGATGGTTTCTAACGCCTTGCTTTGTCCCGCTAACCGAACCAGAGGTTTAGCGATCGCGAGTGCCCAATCGACGATCGGAGTTTGCCACAGCAAGGGGCGCAAATGGTCATATCGTCCCGCAAAACTATCATCTCGAATGCCTGCCGGAGCCGCGAGGAAAAGACCTTTAACGGCATCGGGATACTGCAACGCATAGGCAGAGGCAACCCAGCCCCCAAACGAGTGCCCGATGATGTAACAGGGATCGAGGTGCAACGCTTCAACAACTTGCCGCACAAACGCAACTTCCTTGGCGACATCGTAGCGGATATCGGGTTTAGCAGACTCCCCAAACCCCAACAGATCCAAGCTAATGCAACGAAATTGCGTCTTCAGCCTCTCCATCAATGGGAGCCAGTTAGTGCCGCTGCCCAAAAAGCCGTGCAGCATCAGCAAAGGATTTCCCTGTCCGGCTTCTAGGTAAGCAGCAGATTGAGGCGTGCGATCGAGGGAGTCAAACTCTAAGTGGATCTGCAACAGGTGCTTTTGGGTCACTTCTCAGGTAGAGCGCGGGGCTGCTTTGGCTCAATGAGGCGAAGAGGAGTCACTTGACGATAAGCGCCGCAATAGTGCATCGTCAACACCGCTTTAAATGCCCAGTGATTTTCAGGAACATCGCTAAAAGGATTGGGCAACGTCTCGGCACGATTTTGCACACAGGCATCTAAAACTTGTCGAGTCGTGAGTTGAGCTTGTGCCGTTTGAGATTGATTTGCTTTCGCAGGGGCTGTCAACCCAACGCTCATCAGTAGCGAGATCGTCAGCAAAGATTTAACGTTCATCAGATATTAACGGGTTGAGAATAGGCTCTCTTATAGTTATACCGAACTGTTGAAGTTACCGAACTGTTGAAGTTAAGCGAAGGCTTCTGCTAAACGGATAAAGATAAAGATAAAAGACACACTCGTAATAAGAATGTGAAGCTGATGGCTCATTTAAGGAATGATAGTTGGACAAGCTGAAGTCATAGGAATTAGCCACATCTGGCAAAATAAATTTGCAAACTGATTAATCATTCTTCTAAATACGGGTGCGATATAATACTTAAAAATATCTGTTTTACAGAGTCGAGCACAAAAGGGTGCTTGATCAGTTTTCAGCCTTCAGTCAACCCCCGATCTTGAAGAAATGATGAAACGCACTTGGCTTATTGTCCTAACGCTCACCTTAGTTATAGTCACGTTAGTGGTGCCCCGCAGTGGTCGCTTTTTAAAGAAGCCGAGCACCCTTTCAGGGTGTCCTGAGGGCGTGCTTGCCTCGTCTAATCATTTGACTGAAAAAATTCATGCCTCTAAAATCATTGTCGAACCCTGGGAAGGTCGTCACAACGTCTATGGTGTTTTCGTCTTACCGGCTGGCTATCAAGCAAAGCACTTTTTCGCAGTCAGAGTTGACGGGTCAGATCCCTATTGCGGGAAGGTCACAATGCTCGACCAGCCAGCCTACGGGGTCGGCACCCAACCTGGCGATCGAATTGCGATCGGACATCTTAGAACTCGAACAGCGCTTTGGCTACTAACCAAAGGCAAGCAAGAAGAGCTAAAACAGCCTTCTAACTGGGTGTTGGGGACAAAAAAACAAGGCTAATACCTATGCAAAAAGAACTGTGATATCAAACGATCGCGAAAGGGCGCGATAGGTTGTTCCCCTACGTAGATTTGTCACACATAGCTCAAATGGTGATCAATCGAGGTATAACCGAAACGCTTCAGCCACTACTCTGACATTCGGTTCCTCTAACATTCCGACGTGATCGCCCGGAATCTCATGAACCTCGACTCCTCCAGCCGCAAACTCAGCCCAGCCCGATCGCGGGTCAGCGCCAAACTTAATGCTGACTTGCTGATCTTTTGCTTGCAGAAAGACGATTCGACCCGGATAGACTTGGGGAGCATAAACATCGTTTGCGCTTGAGTTCTTACGCGCGTAGAGAATATCTTCTAATACCTCTGGGAACGGACGATTGCAGGTGCGATAACCCCACTGATAAACATCTGCTAATGCTGGGTATTTGAGAGTTCGCTCTAGCCATTCCTCTTTAAGCTTCTCTAAAACCTGGGTCAGAGTCATCTGAGAAAGCTGCTGACAATAGGCGGCGAGGCGTGACTGTAGCGGCAGTTTTCTAACCACGGTTAAAGGCGCAAGCGTATCTAAGAGCGCCAATAATGCAACTTCCTGTCCTTGTGCTTGAAGTTGTTGAGCCATTTCAAACGCGATCGTGCCTCCAAATGAGATGCCCATCAGATGATAAGGGCCCTGGGGCTGCACGGTCTGCATCTGCTGAATGTAGTGAGTGGCGAGGGCTTTAACCTCGTTAGGCGGGGCATCGGGCTGATCGCTCACTTGGGCAGCCAGTCCATAAACGGGTTGGTCTAACCCCAAGTGTTTTGCTAAAGGGCGACAGAAACTGAGTCCTCTTCCTAAAACGTGGATTGCAAACAGAGGTCGCTTAGAACCATTGGGTTGAAGCGGTGCGATCGCCGAACCCGATATCGCCTTTTCTGGCTGCTGAAGCAATATCGCCTGCTGTTCAATGGTAGGCGATTGAAAGATCGCCGCAACTGGCAACCGTTGACCCAAGGTTTTCTCAATTTGAGTCACCAGGTTCACGGCAAGGAGTGAATGACCGCCCAACTCAAAAAAGTTATCGGTGATGCCGATCGAGGCGACTCCTAGCGTCCGTTGCCAGAGGTCTGCAAGCTGAGTTTGAATGGCAGTCTGAGGAGCTACAAATGCCTTTGCATCTGTGCGGGTGGCTTCTGGAGCTGGAAGCGCACGGCGATCGACCTTGCCGTTTTGAGTCAACGGAATTAGATCGAGAAACACGATCGCCGATGGCACCATATATTCGGGAAGCTTTTCTCGCAGAAAGTTGCGAAGATTGTTAATAGTCGGAGGGTGACCACCTGCGCTTACAACGACATAGGCAACGAGCCGTTTGTCTCCAGGCTGATCTTCTCGTGCCATGACCACTAAGTCGGTGATAGCAGGATGCTGAGACAGCACGGCTTCAATTTCACCTAGCTCAATGCGAAAGCCTCGAATCTTGACTTGATGGTCAATCCGACCGAGAAACTCAATATTGCCATCAGGAAAGAACCGCGCTAGATCGCCAGTGCGATAAAGACGGGACGACGAACTTAAAGGATTCTCAATAAATCGCTCTGTGGTTTTATCGGGGTCAGTGTAGCCGGATGCTAAACAATCGCCGCCGATATAAAGTTCGCCAGTGACTCCGATCGGGCAGGGGTTAAAGCCAGCATCCAAAACGTAATATTGAGCATTCTGAATGGGTTTGCCGTAAGGAATGCTTGCCCAATTGGGGTTAACGTCCCCAATGCGATAAAAATTTGACCAGACGGTTGCCTCGGTTGCGCCACCTAGAGAGACGACTTCAACACCTGGAAAAGTCTCTTTAAGAGCATCGGGAAGCGTAACTGGAACCCAGTCTCCACTCATGAAGACTAACCGCAGGGCGCTTTTCTGGGGTGCGATCGTAGAGAAAAATGGCGCTAACTGCTGCAAAGCGGGTGGGGCAGAATCCCAAAACGTAATCGGTTCGTTTTGCAAAATGGTCAGCATCGCTTGCGGATCTCGCACTTCTTCGCTAGAGACGACTCGAATCGAGCCACCTGCTGCCAGCAACCCAAACACGTCATAAACCGACAAGTCAAAGCATAGGGATGTGATAAACAAAACTCGATCGCGATCGTTGACCTGAAATGTGCGATTGACCCACTCGATCAAATTAATCACTGGCTTGTGTCGGACGACGACTCCTTTAGGCGTTCCGGTTGAGCCAGATGTGAAAATGATGTAAGCCGTATCATCGGGGCTGCTTTGTCGGGGCAGATCATGAGTCGGCAACTGACGCAGAGTAGATGGCTCCCAAATCTTTAGGGGAGTGGACAACGTAACGGATGCGGTTGGCGCGATCGCGGTTGCGTCTAGACAAATCAAATGCTCTAGATCAGGAAGCTGTGGCTGAAGTTCTTCAAAGGTCGATCGGTGAATGGGTTGCGAAACGACGCAGCGAACCGATATCGACTCTAAAATCCACTGCACTCTGGCGTTAGGAAATGTTGGTTCTAGAGGAATGTATGCGCCGCCTGCTTTGAGAATTCCTAGCAGCGCAGGAATCATCTCTAAGCCTCGGTTCATGTAAACTCCTATAAAATCACCCGCCCCGATGCCTAACTGTTTGAGGTGGTGCGCTAATTGGTTGGCCTGCTGGTTTAGCTCTTTATAAGTGAGCGTGTGTGTTCCATAGACAATGGCGATCGCGTCAGGAGTCTGTTTGGCTTTGGCTTCAAACAGTTCATGTAGACAGCGATCTTGAGCATAGTCGGTGGCGGTGTCATTCCATTCTGATAAAAGCTGATGGCGTTCGGCGACGGTGAGCAATGGCAACTCAGCCAACCGTTGAGAAGGGTTTGCAACTATACCCTCTAGCATTGTCTGGAGATGACCTAACATTCGCTGAACGGCGGCTTGGTCAAATCGAGTCCGATCGTAGGAAATCTTGAGCGTTAACGCTGTCCCCAAACAAGCAATCAGCACCAGGGGAAAAGATGGCTGCTCTAGAAGCCGAATCTCTCGATTTTGCCAGTCTCCACCCTGCTGCTGAAGCCGATCGTTGAGGTCATAGATTTCAAACATCACGATGCTTTCAAACAAAGACACCCCTCGCGGAATTTCGCTCCAAGTTTGCACTTGAACGAGCGGCGTGTGTTCGTATGGACGGATGGCAACGTGTTGCGATCGCAACGCTTTCAGCCACGGCACAAGAGAAGTCTCAGGGTCAATCTTGACTCGAACGGGCAGTGTGTTGATCAACAACCCCACCATCGACTCGGCACCCGCAACCGTCGATTTTCGGCAGGCTCTCGTTGCGCCAAACACCACATCTGCCTCGCCACTATAGCGGCTCAACAGCAGCGCCCAGGCACCCTGCACGATCGTGTTAATCGTCACCTGAGACTGAGCAGCAAAAGACTTTAACGCAGTCGTCAACTCGCCAGACAGCCGAATCTTGGCTTCGTCATGTCCGACTTCAGATTGCAACTGGCTTGACGCTTGGGCAGATAAAAGTGGGGTTGGGTTCTCAAAACCTTTAAGCAATTGTTGCCAAAACCTTTGAGAGGTTGAGAAATCTTGCTGTTGCGTCCACTCAATGTAGTCGCGGTAGGGGCGCGGACTCTCTAGCGATAGGCTGCCACCTTTGCAAAATGCCTCATAAAATGCAAACACTTCTTGCAGCACCAACGGGAACGATCGCCCGTCTAGCAAGATGTGATGAAACGTCCAGACAAACTGATAGTCAGCGTCTGCTACTCTAAACAACGCAAACCGCATCAGAGGTTTGCGATTGAGCGCTTGAGTTAGATCAAACCCCTGTTGACGATCGTGCTTGAGGTAAGCAGCTAGACGATCGCGTTGCTCGCTGGGAGTGTCACTCCGCCAATCTTGTTGTTGAAGTGAGAGTTTGACCCACTCATGCACGACTTGAGTCGGCTCGTTGGCGCTGTCCCATGCGAAGTAGGTTCTGAGAATGGGATGACGTTCTACTGTGCAATTCCAAGCTTTGAGGAAATTTGGTGCGTCGATCGCTTCTGGCAACCGACATACCATTTGCTCAATATCGATGCCCGATCGCGGCTGATATAAGCTGTGAAACAGCATTCCCTGCTGCATCGAAGACAGGGGATAAGTCGCTTCGACCTTTTCTTCAGACATCGGCGCACCTTCGGCTTGTGCGGCTGCGATCGGTTCTCTCCTGATTTCGGGGTGAGCGGTTGGCTGGTGGCTCGTTTCTTTTGATTTAAGTGGACTTGATAAAACTTTTTTACTCGCGCTCACAGGTGACGACCTCGTTAAATCCAGGTAAACAAAGCAGCAATAAATGACCGAGCATTGGCTGAGTGAAAATTTAAAAGCAATTAAGCCCTAAGATGCCTGATTTCCTACAGTGTCTTTTTAATTGCTATTACAGAATATGGGAAGTCGGTTAATGCGTTTTAAACATCAAGAACTCAGTAGAATTTACTAACTCATGTTGGTACTCATTATGGTTAAGCAATGACCATAATCAAGTTTCTATACAGAGGCTTTCATTCAATCTTCACTGTTTTAGGGAAGCGTTAGTAACAATCTTTACTTGACCTAAGTAACTCTTAAGTAATTCTGACTCACCGAGCTGTTCAGCGATCGCTCCTAAGCTTGTGTTTTAGGGTAGGTTGCTTTTGTGAGAGCTACGTGAACTACCTGTAAATTTACTGACTTAGCCTTGCGATCGCATCTTCTGTTCAAGTAGAAATAGAGTCATCACTGAACGTAATTTTTTAGATTGATGAGAGTTTGAAGAACGTTTCTTGATCGGGTTACTTCTAATCGCTGACTATCGACCTAACCTCGTTGCCGAAGGGGATAGGTCTTTTTTATGGTTCAAGGATTGCTTTTACGATCGATCCCTTACTTTCGACTGAGGAATTGTTGGGGTTATGAGGTTAGGGTTAATCATAATATTCGCGGAAGTATATGACTTGGGCTGAACAAGGTTTGATCAGCCGGGTCTTTTGTTGAATTAATTTTGTGCGAACGCCTAGTCATTGCGATTTGATACTAAAAACATCAATTTAGGAACGATTTATGACTTTAAAGAACAGTCAAAAGACGGTCAAGATTCTTGCTGGAATTGTCGGAGTTTTTGGCACCAGTGCCTTGTTAGGTCTGCCCTCCCTGGCTTTGATCCGTTCTCAGTCGTCACAAACTACGCAACCTCAGCCCCTCTTATCTCAATCTTCAGGAGGCAGCACAGGTGGAGCCTCTAGCAATGGTGGCGCTGGCTCAAGTGGTTCAATGACTCCGGGTAGTGATGTTGGAGGAACGGGAACTCCTGGCACAGGCGGATTGTCTAACCCAGGGACGGGCGGCTCGACTGGGGGAACGGGAACGACTGACACCACAGCTCCAGGCACGAATGGAGTATTCAGTCCAGGC
The DNA here is from genome assembly GCA_043772715.1 of Phormidesmis sp. GTDB lineage: Bacteria > Cyanobacteriota > Cyanobacteriia > Leptolyngbyales > Leptolyngbyaceae > Phormidesmis_A. Next base: position 11,342 of record JAYVFW010000279.1, read on the forward strand.
ACAGGTGCAGGCGGTTCGACGGGCGGAACTGGGACAACTGACACGACTCCGGGTGCAGGCACCTTCAGTCCAGGCACGGGTGCAGGCGGTTCGATGGGTGGAACTGGAACGACGGATACGACGACTCCGGGCACGGGCACAAATGGCTCTACGGGCGGAACTGGGACAACTGATACGACGACTCCGGGCACAGGTGGAGTGTTGAGTCCAGGAACGGGGACGACTGACAGCACGGGAACGGCTGGGGGCACAACTGATATGACGACTCCCAACACGGGCACAGGTGGAGCGACCAACGGAACGACTGGCGGCGTAAGAGCGCTTTGGTAGCGTAGAGCGGTTGTCGATCGAGAAGATTATCGGTTGTATTCGTTGCCTCGAAAGCTCGCCCGGAAATTAATTTCCGGGTGGACTGCACCGAAGTAATATGTCATAAGATATTGGGCATCCACTGATCGGGGGTGAGGGCGGGATTGAGCATCTATTTAATTCCACTTAGCTACTTAGCTGCTGAACAAAGCAGCGATCGCAGTTATGAAAAGATATTTCTCTAAACCTTCCTATCTAGTTTTTATTGCAGCAGGGTTAGTGCTGGCGCTGCAAACGTCATTGATTCTTAAGTCTAAAGTTCTCCCCGATCGCGTTTCTCAGGTTCCACAAACTCCCGCTATTTCAAAGACTCCTCTAGCTTCACCTCAAGTTGTTCCAGATTTAACGCCGCGTTTGGTGATCAGCCTTAGCAATCGTCGTGTCACCCTCTATTCAGGTAAAACTCAGATGAAGAGTTATCCGATTGCGGTGGGTCGTGCAGGCTGGGAAACGCCGACAGGCGAGTTTAAAGTGATGGATATGCAGCAAAACCCGACTTGGATCAATCCGTTCACAGGAAAGTCGGTTCCTAATAGTGATCCTAAAAATCCACTGGGTGCTTATTGGATTGGCTTTTGGACAGACGGCAATAACTGGATCGGCTTTCACGGCACGCCAGAGGCTAACTCTGTGGGTCAAGCGGCATCGCACGGCTGCATTCGGATGTATAACCGCGATATTGAAGCGCTCTTTCAAGCAGTCAACCTTGGCACTTCTGTGCGCGTGGTGCCTTAACCAAACGTCAGTTCGATGAGTTCTCTTACTTCGTTGTTCAGCGCTTCAGCCCCCTAAATCCTCCAAAATTGGGGGACTTTGAAGCAGCCTGGATTTGCAACCGCAGCGAAAAG
>JAYVFW010000280.1:0-4138 GCA_043772715.1 Phormidesmis sp.
TGGGGGATTTGGGGGGCAGCCCGGATTTGCAACCGCAGCGAACCACTTCTATCGAGCTGACGTTAATTTAAGCGAGGCTGGAAGTCATCAGATCAGCCGTCATCTCAAAGTTAGCGGTGACGGTTTGCACGTCGTCGAGGTCTTCCAGAGCATCCATGAGTCTGAGGAGCGATCGGGCGAGATCGGGGCGATCGACCTCGATCGTGGTGGTCGGAATCCAGCGCAACTCGACTAGGCTGACGGTATATTTATTTTTGAGCGTTTGGCTCAACGCTTCCAGGTTTTCTACTTCGGTCAAGACTTCGGCAACTTTTCCGTCTTCGGTGTCGATTAGCTCGTAGGTTTCGGCACCGCCTTCAAGACAAACGTCTAGAAATTCTTCTTCATTTACTGCGTTGTCAAGAATGCGATTGCGTCCCTGTTTGACTTGTGAAGTCATTACTACTTCAACTACGCCCTTTTGCTCAAACATCCAGCCAACGCACCCAGATTCGCCTAAGTTGCCGCCGTTTTTGCTAAACGCTTCTCTGAGGGTGGCGGCGGTGCGGTTGCGATTATCGGTGAGCGCTTCGATTAAGACCGCTACTCCGCCAGAGCCATAGCCCTCATAGCGAATGGCTTCTAGCTCAATGTTGTCTGCGCCTCTGCCTGCACCTTTGGCGATCGCTCGATCGATGTTGTCAGCAGGAATGCTGGCGGCTTTGGCTTTCTCGATCGCGGTGCGAAGCTGGAAATTGGCTGCTGGGTCGGGCACACCACTTCGAGCCGCCACGATAATTTCTCGCGAGATTTTGGTGAAGACTTTGCCTTTAACGGCATCGACTCGTGCTTTTTGGCGCTTGATATTCGCCCACTTACTATGTCCTGCCATATTGGAATCAAAATAGGTGCTAACAGTAAATATTTAATCTAAGCGATCGCAGCGTTTTTCAACCTTTGCCGCCTGTGAAAGTGACTCCTTGAATAAAGTATCGGTTAAAAAAGGCGTAGATTGCCAAAGCCGGAAGCGTGAAAATCATTGAGGCCGCCATGATGTAATTCCAGTAAGTGACATATTGCCCTTTAAAGGCGTTTAGCCCCAAAGGAAGGGTAAACATTTCTGGATTAGACATGACCACTAAGGGCAATAAAAATTCATTCCAGGAACTCATAAAAATAAAAATTGTTTGAGCTGCCAGTGCAGGTTTTTCTAGCGGCATCACGACCTGAAAAAAGGTTTCAAATCGATTTAATCCATCGAGCGCGGCTGCTTCTTCTAACTCTTTGGGAAAGTTGAGAAAAAATTGCCGCATCATGAAAATAAAGGTAGCGTTTACGATCGCAGGCGCAATCAGACCTTGATAAGAATTGAGCCAGCCCAAAGATTTAAGAATTAAGAATTTGGGTAAGAGAGTGATTTGTCCGGGCACGACCAAGACAGCCAAAACTAGAAAAAATAAAAACTGCTTGCCAGGAAATTTTATTCTCGCAAGTGCGTAGCCCGCCATTGAGTTAAACAGCAAGTTGAAGAGGGTGACTGCTACGGCAATGATCATGCTGTTGACTAACCATCTTCCAAATAAAGGCTCTTGTAAAAAGATGGTTTTGTAGTTGTCTAAGGTGAAGGCTTTTGGAATAAAATTTGTCTCTCCTAATGAGATTTCGGGCAATGATTTGAATGAGGCAGACAGCGCCCAAGCAAATGGGATAAATGTGATAAAAGCATAGACAGCAAGCGCTGTGTAAAGCAACCACATCCACGATCGAGCCGATTTTGCAATCATGTTTCACCTTTAATCAAATGATTCTTCTTTAAACAAACTACGCTGAATCAGCGTCACGGTCATAATCACCAATGCCAACATTAGCGTCAATGCCAGCGCATATCCCATATCCAGATTTTTGAAGGCATATTGATAGATTAGAAGCACGATTGTCAGGGTCGCGTTATTCGGTCCGCCTGACCCGCCTGAGAAAATATAGGACTGATCAAATAACTGAAAAGTGCCAATGATTCCCATCACGATCACAAAGAACGTTACGGGTTTGAGAAATGGCAATGTAATGCACCAAAATTTCTCCCACGGGGTTGCTCCATCGATCGAGGCTGCCTCATATAAACTCTCTGGAATATCCTGCAAGGCTGCCAAATAAATCACCATAAAAAGCGGAGCGGTTGCCCAAATATTCATCAGCATGATGCCTTTGAGCGCAACGTCTGGATCGCCCAACCAATTGTAAGTAGGAAGTCTTAAAAAACTCAGAAAACTATTGAGTAAGCCATTCGTGTTGTAGATCCACATAAAGATCAAGGTGAGAACGGCTGATGACGTGACTGTAGGCAGAAAAAATGCGACTCGAAACCAGCTTTTTCCTTTGATTCTCGTGTTGAGGATGAGTGCTAATCCAAGCGCTAAGATCGTTTGGATGGGAACGACGATCGCCACATATTCAACCGTATTTTGCAGTGCAATCCAGACTCGTTCGTCTGATCCCATTCGCACAAAATTTTTGAATCCTACGAATCGAAAGCTGATTTCACCCAAAAGCTGAACTCGGTAGAAAGCAAGCACGATCGTGAAGATAACAGGAATAATCAGAAAGATTCCTAAAACGACGATCGCCGGAGTCACAAATAAATAACCTGCTGCCGTTTCTCGTGTGCTTTGTTTATTCCAAATGGTTTTGTTCAGCATTCGACTAATTTGATAAATAAATTTCTCGATTTGCCGTATCTTGAGCTTTTTGCATTGCATCTTTAAGCGATTGCTGACCAATTAAAGCGCTCACAAATTGATTATCGAAGTTTGTCAAAATTGTGGGTAGCGTCTCTCCGGCTTGCCAGATTGTTGCGTAGGTTGCTCCAGCAATTAATGGAGCGTAAAGAGAGGTGCGATCGGACTGCAATCCTGCTAAAACAGATCGTCGAGACGGTAAAGCAAATCCTTGATTTCCTGATGTTTTCATCACCGCTTCACTGGTTAAATATTCGATCAGTTTCCAGGCAGCTTCTTTGTGAGTTGACTTGCGATTCATCACATAAGCAACGGTGTAAGCCATTGTGCCTTTTCGCCCATTAATCGTTGGCACTTCTGCGGTTGCAAACTTCAGATTTGGAAATGTTTCTTTGAAGTAAGGAATGCTCCAAGCCCCCGAAAGAAGCATTGCTACTCTGCCTTGCCCCAGCATATCGTCACCGGAGCTTGCCCCCACATCTGACGGTTGAGCCGATGAGCGATCGCGCCGATATTGCTCCACTACCAGTCCTAATCCCTTTAAACTTTCTGGTGTGGCGAAGGCTGCGTAATTGTTGCGATCGACCAATTCACCGCCAAATGCCTGAATGATAAACTGCTGTCGAGGCAACTCTGGAGTAATTCCGAATCCGTATTGGGTTGCTTTTCCATTAGGTTCAGAAAGTGTCAGTTTTTTTGAATATTGAATTAACTCATTCCAGGTTTTAGGAGGCTGCTTAATATTTGCGTTTGCAAATGCTGTTTTGTCATAAAAAAGAGCCAGCGTAGAGAAATCTTTTGGAATGCCGTAGATGTTTCCATTGCGCTTAAAAGCATTGATTAAGGTTGGCTCAAAATCAGATACATTAAACTCAGGCTTAATATACGAATTCAGAGGTTCCAACACTTCAAATTTCATCAATAAAGGAGCCTCAAATGCATCTAAATAAAACACATCAGGGGCAACATCTCCAATTAAGCGAGTTTTGATCACATCCATATATTGGCTGTTAATCACTTCATGCTTAACTTTAATGGTTGGGTATTTAGCTTCAAACTGATCAATTACTTTTTCTAAAAGCTGGGACTCGATCGGGTTACTTTGCCAACCACTGAGCGTGATCTCGATCGTTCCCTCAGCGTTTTGATCACGAGAACGACACGAATTTGTTAACAAAAGTAAAGCTGAAAATGCCAAACTATAAAGCAGCTTTTTCATATCAAAATCTTTTAAAGATTGTGTCTGATGAGCATTATCGAGGTTGATAGATCTAAACTTGACTCCCATAAGACAGACTTTAGAACAAAAGTGTTTCAAGTTGAGATAATAGACCTCCTGCACGAATCCGAGAACGCCCCCTAAATCCCCCAATTCTGGGGGACTTTGAACTCCGGTTCCCCCAGAATTGGGGGTTAGGGGGCGA
>JAYVFW010000281.1:0-4130 GCA_043772715.1 Phormidesmis sp.
CTGCTGGTTTGGTGAATTTGATGAATTCCTATATATCGATACCGATATTGTGGTTTTTGAGAAGCTGATTGACAACTTAAATTACTTCTCTGAATACGATTTTCTCTCTTGCGATTATCAGCATTTAGGCGGCATCAAAAACGTATTCACCCCTAAAGTTGTTGAAGATAACCTCTTCACCGCAAACGAACTTAAAGATATTTTTAACGGTGGCTTTTGGGCATCTAAAAAAGGCTTGATTTCTGAACAAGATCTCTACGACACCTTTGCAGAATGCGCGGCTCACCCTGAATATTTTGACTTCTCCCAAAAAACCTCAGATCAGCCCATCATCAATTATATGATGCTCAAGCGCATTGCTCGTCGGTTTAACATCGTTCGTAGATCCGATGGCGCACCCGGCAACTGGGCAGGCAGTCCACATTTTGTAGTAGATGGCGATCGCCTGATCGATCCCAGCGTTGACCAACCCCTGCAATATCTACATTGGGCGGGCATTCGCATTCAGCCCGGTTGCCCCTACTGGCAAATTTGGGAACATTACCGCTATCTTCACGAACCGAAGCCGCCTGAAACACCACAAGTGGTGAAGAAATCGAGCGTTTGGCAGCAGTTTGTGAGCAAAATAAGCCGTTAGGCAATTTCACCCAATTTAGCAACCATTTCAATAGAGAATTATGGTCACGAGTATTGTTACAGGCGCAGCGGGATTTATCGGCTCTCACTTAGTAGACACCCTGCTGAGTCGAGGAGAACAAGTCATCGGCGTTGACCAGTTCAACGACTATTATGATCCTCTGCTGAAGTGGAAAAACGTTTCCGGCTTCATGAATCATCCAAACTTTAAGCTGATCGAAGCCGATATTCAGTTTCTCGATTGGCAAGCGCTTTTAGCCGATGTCGAGATCGTTTATCACCAAGCGGCTCAAGCCGGGGTGCGGGCAAGTTGGGGAGCCGGGTTTCGCTTATACACCGAGCGCAATATCAACGCGACGCAAGTCATTTTAGAAGCCGCCAAAGATGCCAAGCAGCTAAAACGATTTGTCTATGCCTCAACCTCGTCTGTCTACGGCAACGCTGAAACACTACCGACCTATGAGACGATCGTGCCTCAGCCCGTCTCCCCCTACGGCATTACCAAACTCGCGACAGAGCGGCTGTGTGACCTCTATCATCACAATTTCGGGGTTCCGGTCTGCTCGCTGCGCTATTTCACGGTTTATGGACCGCGCCAGCGTCCTGATATGGGCTTTCACAAGTTTTTTAAAGCGGTGTTAGACGACCAGCCGATCACGATTTATGGAGACGGACAGCAAACTAGAGATTTCACTTTTGTTAGTGATGCGATCGCCGCCAATCTCTTGGCTGCCAAAGTCGAAGCCGCGATCGGAGCAGTCTTTAATATCGGCGGCGGCAGTCGGGTAGTGCTAAAAGAAGTGATCGACACGATGGAAACGATCGTCGATCGTCCAATTCAGCGCGAACATATTGGTGTCGCGATGGGAGATGCCCGACACACTGCTGCCGATGTCACCAAAGCCCAAGCGATTTTAGGCTACCAACCCAAGGTGACGCTGACCGAAGGGCTGATTCAAGAATGGGAATGGGTGAAAAGGCTTTATTGCTGACCAGATTGCAGCATCTGCACGACTGCAACGCGACACCCAACGCAATCACAGCGCAATTTCTCGATCGCTAAGTCACCAACTGAATCTGAATTAGGGTCAATCTTTTCAGCTTGAAACGTGATCTCGAACACTGGAACGGACTGGACAACCTCGCTCGTTGACGGAGCCGTTGTGGTGTCTGCTTGGGCTGCACCCGTTGCCAACAACATTGCCAGAGAGGTCGAGCAGCCCATAACGGTGAGCAGATTACGATTCATCGTTGGTTCCTTTAAATAGCTGAATAGATTATAACCAATGTTAGATAATACCAATTTCGGAAGCAATTGTGACTGATCGTTCAATCCGACGGGGCACGGCAGTGCCATGCCCCTACCGGATCTGCCGCCTTCACAAATCAAATTGGTATAAACTGCAAAGCTGATCGTAATTGAGAAGCCAGGTTTCAGATTCCAAACTGCCCCGCTATGAATAATTCACACCGACCCGAAGATGCGCCTATGGCTTCACTGCGCCGCGTCTTAAAAAGCTTAAAGGCTTATCGATTTGCAGCGATCGGTGCTTTCGTGAGTCTGCTGCTGCTGACGGCTGCCAACGCCATCACCCCGCAACTCTTTCGCTGGGGCATTGACCAAGGCATCACCCCCAAAAACCTGTCGATCTCGCTGCAAAGTGCAGGTTGGATGGTCGTCGCGGCGATCGCACGGGGCTTGTTTAACTTTGGGCAGAGTTTTTGGGCAGAAGCTGCTTCACAGGGCGTTGCTTACCAGTTACGCAATCAGATTTTCAGCAAAATTCAAAATCTTAGCTTTAGCTATCACGACCAAGCGCAAACCTCACAACTGCTCACCCGCGTCACCAGCGATATCGAGCAAATTCGCACCTTTGTAGGCACCAGTTTTATTCAAGTTTTGGGCGCGATCGTGACGTTAGTAACAATCTCCACCATTCTGCTCGTGATGAATTGGCGATTAGCGCTGATTACGCTGACAGTGGTGCCGATCGCAGGTTGGCTGCTGGCACGATTTTTTAGCAAAAACAGCAGCCTGTTTGGGCAAGTGCAAGAACAGCTAGGTGACTTAAATGCAGTGCTGCAAGAAAATTTGCAAGGGGTGCGAGTCGTCAAAGCGTTTGTGCGCGAATCGACCGAGCTATCGCGCTACACAACGCTAAACAATGAGCTAGTGACTGCGAATATGAAAACGATTCGAGCCATTCGCGGCACGTTTCCGATCATCTTTTTATTGAGTAATTTAATTACGCTAGCAGTCGTCGGATATGGGGGCGCAGAAGTGATTAATCAACGCTTTTCGATCGGAGAGCTAGTCGCGTTTAACTCTTATCTTTTGTTTATTCTTCAGCCAATTTTGCTGATCGGATTTGCAGCACCCGCGATCGCTCAAGCCGCCGCTTCTGCCAAACGAGTCTATGAGGTAGTAGACACTGAAATTGACATTCGCGATCGTCCCGGCGCAATCTCGTTTGAGGAATGCGGCGGCAGAATCACCTTTGAGAATGTCTCATTTCGATATCCGGGGGCGACGATCGAAGCGCTCAAAGAAGTCTCGTTTGAAACCAAACCCAACGAACTGATTGCCATTCTCGGCATGACGGGTTCTGGCAAAAGCACCATTATGAATCTAATTCCGCGCTTTTATGATGTGCGGTCAGGCTCAGTGCGGATCGATGGGCGAGACGTGCGAGATTTCACGTTAGCCAGTTTACGATCGCGCATTGGCATTGTCTTTCAATCCACGACGCTATTTGCTGGCACCATTCGCGAAAACATTGCCTACGCGGATGCTAATGCGCCGCTCGATCGCGTGATTGAAGTGGCAAAAACCGCACAAATTCACGACTTTATCAATGAGTTACCCGATGGCTACGATACCTTAGTGGGAGAGCGAGGAGTCGGCTTGTCAGGTGGACAAAAGCAGCGGATCGCGATCGCTCGCACTTTATTGACCGATTATCGAATTCTAATTTTAGATGACAGCACTTCGGCAGTTGATGCTCAAACGGCAGCTCAGATTCAAGCCTCGCTAGATGATTTGATGCGTCGCAAAACCTGCACTGCCTTTGTGATCGCTCAACGCATTAGCACAGTTCAAAACGCCGATCGCATTTTGTTGATGGATAAAGGGCGATTAGTTGCTCAAGGCACCCATGATGAATTGATGGCGACTAGTCCGCTTTATGGCGCAATTTTAGAATCACAGATGAAGAAAGCGATCGTTGCCGTGTAAAGGCAGCAACGAAAGCCGATTTATCTTTATCTTAGAAACTTGGTTCCGTTGGTAAGAGTCATATACCAGCAAGCCATTTTGCAAGGGTCGCTGCCAGAGCGGAACTTGGCTTTGATGGCGGTGTTGCTGCGCGGCTTACGAGCGAACGAAGTTTCGGCGCTAACTCATACCAATTTAAATTGAGTACAGGGCAAAAGGGGTAGACTGAAACCAGTCGTTTCGCTGTTTTCCCGATGGTTGGTATCACCTCAATTAACGT
>JAYVFW010000282.1:0-4128 GCA_043772715.1 Phormidesmis sp.
TCTCACGCTTGACCGTCATGACTTTTCAGATGGTGCGTTTGAGGCACTGCGACTACTTCGAGCTACTGCTTGAATAAGATGGTTAAAGTGCAATCTATCTAGATTCAGGCGCAAAAATCTAAGGTGTGTTTCCAGCAGTCGAACTAAGCAATGTCGATAACCTCAAACAACCGAGGAACATTGAAGGAAGTGTAAAGAAATTCATCGCTGCTATAGCAATCCCATTTCAGTTGTAAGAATGGGACAGGTCTCTAGTCTGTGTAGGCAGGATGCCCATCTCACAAATCATTCAAGATTGCTATATGACTACTTCTCAGCCGAATCTTCTAGGACTTGCAAAACAGGGTAACGCGACAGCGATCGCCACATTGACGAATCGCCATCTACGACCTAAAGGCATCACTGCAAAAGTTGCTCTTAAGGAAAGCTGTCTCTACATCATCTTAGAATCATCACAAATACCAGAGCAAAAAACTTTAACGGCGTTTGTCTCCAAAGGCGTTTCTCAGCTAAAAATCTCATCGATTGAAACACTAAAAATTTATGGGAAGCAGGTAAGCGAAAATCATCCCGCTTGGACTCAAGAGCTTGAACTGGTCGGAAAGCTTGAAGCAGATTTCGCAGTTGAACCAATTTCAGTAATTAACTCAAAAGCTCAGGAGCCTGTTGATTCTCAGCAATCAGCGTACAATCATCAACAGACATCTCTGAAACAAGAAATTCCATCTTCATCAGGGCGTGTGAATATGAATAGTCATTCTTCGTCCACTGCACAGAAATTGGTAAGCAATGGTAAAGATTTTACTGCTCAACTAAATAGTCTGCTCTCGATCGTGCCTTTCGGTAGAACTCAGAAATTCAAACTATCTCTAGTTGTTTTATTAATCGCAATTTTTCTATTCCTACTTGGATTTAATGGAATTTCTTTTCTAACCCTCCCAGCCCTTGTTATTGGCTGCATGGGGTTAGTCCTTCTATGTATCTCAAAAGAATTTAAAGACCTCAACGCCCACACTGAGGAACAGCATCGAAAAAGCTTAGCAAAGGCACAAGAAAACGCAGAAAAGTCTAAGCAATCCTTAATATTGGCTAAATCGAAAGACCTTGTGTCTAGAAATTTGTTAGAACCGAATGAGCAAATCGCCTTTCAACAGATGGCCAGTTATCGCGGTGGTGTCCGAGGTTATCCAAATTCTGCTAAATCGGCAGGTCAAGCTTTCATTTTAAGTAATTCCTTAGCGTTCTATGACAGCAGTATGACCTGCAAAATTTATTACAAACAATTGATTGATGCCAGATTAGATTTCTTTCAGATGGGTGGTGTCCGAGGAGTCATAGCACTGGGCGATGTAGGCAGGCAACTTCAGCAAACAAAGAACATCCTAGACCTGTGCTATCTAGATGATGAGGGAACCGAACGAAATGCAAAGTTTCAGATTCATGGCGCTTTGAGCATACCAGGAGAAGCTGAAAAAGCTACAGAATTTCTCAACCACATTCTTGAATTTAAAGGTCAATTTTTGAACAGATTTTCAAGTAGCTCTTCTGACCCACTATTTAAATTAGAAAAGTTACAAAAACTCAAAGACCAAGGCGTAATTACTGATTTTGAATTTCAGGAGAAGAAGCGGAAGATACTTGACCAATTGTAAGAAAGTTAGCACATGAAATAACGGCAGTCTTGTGTATGGACTTTTGAGTGCTTGTGGTGCAATTCTAATGAGCAAACGGCATTGCGTAACTTTACGAAAAGTTGAGAATAAAAAATTGAGAAAAGAAAATTCTAGGGTTTGAACTCACAACATTGAGTGGTTAAATTCTTGTAACTCAAAATTCATCACTCAACCCGCCTCGGTGCTCATGGGCGAAGTCACCCTTTTAAGCTTTTTGATTGGTAGTCTGGGTTTACAGGCGGTGGTCGCGGGTGGGTGGCTACGTTGGCAACAGTGGGGCATCGGTCAAGCGTGTGAAGAGGAGGAAGAAACTTTGACCCCTTACGATTCAAAAGACACCGTGCAGTCAACTTCTGCTCAAGCAAAAAACGGTACGAGCAAGCCGCCTAAAGATCCCCGACTGGTGGGTTGGGAGTTTAAGATTGTACGATCGAGCCGAGATCTGTTTCGCGACCCTCAGATTTTTGAGCGCGTCTGTGCAGAAGAGTCGCAGGCTGGCTGGATTTTATTAGAAAAACTCGACGATCGCCGGATTCGATTTAAACGCCCGATCGCGCTGCGTGAAATTCTCAATTCTGAAATGTTGACGATCGATCCTTATCGGAGTCACTATGGCTCGTCGGCAAATCCAGGTCTTTGGGTGGCAGCGATCATCAGTCTCGTGCTGCTGGTTTTGCCTGCTTATTTAGGCTTCATGCTGGTGTCAACCACTTTCAATAAACCCGGCGCTTCGGCGGTGCCTCAAGACTCACCCCTACTCAAACCTGAGTAATTGTTTCAATTTTTTGATGGGCTAAGTCTCGAATCAGCGACAGTTTAGACTGAATGTAACCGCTGAGAATTGTAATTTCTTCAGGGTTTAGAGGTTGCTGAATGCTAAACTGTCGCAACAGCCATTGCACTAGACTAGTGTCGTCTAGACTGAGCAGCAGTGCCACCTGAGTCGCGTCTACTAAAGACCATAGCTGACGAAGCATTAAAGGAGTCATGTAACCGTGCACTCGATCTAGAGAATGTCTTCAGCTTTAACCATACTGAATCTCACCGCACTTAAACTCAGAACACACAAGACGATATAAGAGTTACAAAAAGCTAATTAAGCGATCCATAACTTTATCCGGGCTAATTGTGCGCTAAGTGTAAGCTGACTGCAACGATCGCTCCTCCACGGCGTATAGTGAATAGTCTAGAGCCTCGTCGATCGGTATGTATCTCAAGACGCTGCACCTCCGCAACTTTCGCAACTATCCCGATCAGCAGGTAGAGTTTTCGGCAGCCAAAACGATTTTGGTGGGCAACAACGCCCAAGGCAAATCAAACTTGCTCGAAGCCGTGGAGTTGATGTCTTCGCTGCGATCGCACCGCACCTCTCGCGATCGTGACTTGATTTTAGATGGAGAAGCGATCGCTCAAATCACCGGGCATTTGCAAAAAGATATGGGCGAAGTTGATTTGTCAATGACGCTTCGCCAAAATGGTCGCCGCAGCGTGGGCTTGAATGGGCTAAATCTTCGTCGTCAGCTAGACTTTCTCGGCACCCTCAACATGGTGCAATTTTCTAGTTTAGACCTCGATTTAGTGAGAGGCGGGCCCGAACAGCGTCGTCATTGGCTCGATGCTCTGCTCGTGCAGCTTGAGCCGATTTATGCCTACGTGCTTCAGCAATATAATCAGATTCTTCGTCAGCGCAACGCACTTTTAAAAAGCATTCAAAAATCAGATCTTAACCGTCAAAATTTATTCAGCAATCAAGCGTCAATTGAATCTCCAAACCCATCAGAATTGTCTTTGTGGGATGCTCAATTGGCGATCGCCGGATCTCGTGTGATTCGTCGTCGTGCCAGAGTTTTGCAGCGTCTTATCCCATTTGCTCAATCGTGGCATCAAACGATTAGTGGCAGCACCGAAGCGTTAGAAATCCGTTATGCGCCTAATGTAGAACTGGTTGACGACAACCCTGAAGCGTTGCAGAAAGCATTTTTAGAGAAGATTCAGCAACGGGCGATCGTCGAGCGACATCAAGGAACGACGATCGTTGGGCCGCATCGCGACGAAGTAGAATTCACGATCAACAATACTCCCGCTCGTCAATATGGCTCTCAAGGACAGCAGCGGACTTTAGTCCTCGCCCTCAAACTTGCCGAACTCAAGCTTATTGAAGATGTGATTGGTGAACCTCCGTTGCTGCTTTTAGATGATGTCTTAGCAGAACTCGATCTGAGTCGGCAAAATCAACTTTTGGATGCCATTCAAGATCGCTTTCAAACGTTGATTACCACCACTCATTTAGGCTCTTTTGATGCTCAATGGATCAACGCCTCACAAATTCTAGAAGTCAAAGCAGGACAATTAGTAGAACAGGAAATATTTTGACGAGGAGCAGGTGAGTGGCTGTGGATGATGAAGGACTATATTGCCAGTCAGTAGACCTCCTGCATGAATCCGGGAACGCCCC
>JAYVFW010000283.1:0-12417 GCA_043772715.1 Phormidesmis sp.
AGAGTGGGAAGACCTCAAAGCCGAATATGCCAAGCTAGATTGGAGCGTTTGCGCCCACAAAGGCATCAGCAAAGGCTTAGAGAAGATTCAAGACCGCAAAACTCAGCGTTTGTTTGCGGCACTGCTGACGTTTCTCAACCCTCGACAAGTGTCGATCGTGCTCTACCTCTACAAGCTGGCTGCCCAGCAGAACAACGGCGCGATCGTCACTTTTCGATCAAACGATTTGTTAGAAATCTTGGGCTATAAACGCACTAAAGATGGCGGATTTGCATCTAAATTGCGATCGCAACTTAACTGCGATTTAGTCTCCCTTCACCGCACCGAATTAGTGCTTGCCCAATCGTTTAGAAAAGGGACTCAAACAATGGGTGCCAAAGTCATGATCAAGAGCGTATTGCGGATCAAAGATTACGAAATTGACAACGTGCCGCGCGATTTTGATCTCAGCAAAGCTGCCGATTATACCTATGAATTAGCAGACGCTTATACGATTTCTCTAGAGTTTTTTGATGGACCTGCTCGCACCGGAGATTCTGTTTTATTTGCTAACACGATCGACATCACCCAAAAGTTAGGCAGCAACGCTAAAAGTGATTACAAAACAAAGCTCTTGATCTATTTAGCAAGTCGCATGAAATGGGACATTCTTCAAGAGGGTCAATATGTTGTAATTTCTAAGCAATATCTGTTTAAGAATCTAGATTTATTGGGCAGCAATTCCTCTCGAAACAATCAAATTTTTTGGCGCACCGTCGAAGAATTGAAGCAAGAAGGTTACATTTTGGGCGCTCAAGAACTACCCGGTAAAAATAAGATTGTGAGTGTGCAGTTTCAAATTAATTCGGCAAAGTTGAAATGTCATTGAGCGAATACGTCTCGTGAAGCGATCGGTTCGCTTTCCCTATCTCCCAATTCATCACGGTATATCGTCCCTGGTTTTATGTGTTAGCATCGGGGCTAATAATGTCTCAATAAACTTATCAATGGGCAAGGTTCTGGTGCTTAATGCCTCCTACGAACCGCTCAACATAACCAGTTGGCGACGAGCGGTCGTTTTGTTGATTAAGGGCAAAGCAGAGCAGGTCGAACATAACGGTAAATATGTTTATTCAGGGTTTCCGCTGCCAACGGTAATCCGGCTGCGTCACTATGTCCGCGTTCCATACAAAGAGATTCCCCTGACTCGCAAGAATCTGCTGCATCGAGACAGTCATTCTTGTCAATATTGTGGCTATTCGGGCGATGACTTGACGCTCGATCATGTGATCCCGCGATCGCGCGGCGGCGGTGATTCCTGGGAAAATATTGTGACTGCTTGTGTGCGCTGCAACGTCAAAAAAGGCAGTCGCACCCCCAAAGAAGCCAATATGCCCCTGCAATACCAGCCCCGCAAGCCCTACAGCAGTCTTTATTTTGAAGTCACTAAACACGTTAAAAATGGCGTGAACCAAGAATGGCGTAAATACGTCATTGGTATCTAACCCCCCTTGCCTTGTCTGGTGTGGGGGTTTTGCTTTTGTGGACGTTATCCCGGTTGGGTCAGTCTGGGGGGAGAACCGTCAACAAATTTCACCGTTTTTTGCGTTTCTTTGCGAAGATCAAAGAAGCGATCGCGTCAAGCGGTCAACGGTTCTTTACAAGCTGGCAGAAATGCCTTATCAGGCTAGCATCCTGGTTATCTCTTCTGTGCCACTCACTATGCAATCTGATTCGAGTCCATCGCTTAATACTTTGCTAATCACAATGGAACCAGATCCTCCGTCTGGCTTGAGTTCGACGGTTGACTATTCTGCCCTTGAGCCTGCTAAAAAAGCGGCAAATGGAGGGGGACACGTCAGTGAGTATCGGGGTCGCTTTCCCTACGATGCAGCTAGATCGCCCGAACAAGAGCAAAAAATCGACGCATTTCGGCAGCTTCTAGAGCGTCATCGCGGCGATCGTCAAGTTGTGATCTTGCAAGATTTTCCCGATCCCGATGCCCTGTCTTCGGCTTGGACTTATAAACTAATCGCCCAGAAATATGAGATTCAGTGCGATATTGTCTATGCTGGCACACTCAGTCATCAAGAAAATATTGCGCTGGTCAAGCTGACCGGGCTGCCACTGCAACGTTGGACGGTGCAATCACTCAAAAACAAAGACTTGTCGCTCTATAAAGGCTGTGTGTTTATTGACAATCAGGGAACCACCAGCCAACTGTTTACGTCGATGCAGCAGGCTGGTGTGCCGATCGCTGTTGTTATTGACCATCACAGTATGCAAGACGACATGAAGGCGGAATTTATTGATATCCGTCCCCACACTCGTGCAACTGCCACGATTTTGACGCAATATCTTCAGTCTGGTTTGTTAAAACTTGACAATAATTTGACTGAACACGTCAAGTGTGCGACTTCACTGATGCACGGGCTGAGGTCAGATACCAATCGCCTGATGCAGGCTCAAGAAGAAGACTTTTTGGCAGCCGCTTATTTGAGCCGCTTTTATGATGCTCAGTTGCTGAATGCGGTGCTGCAATCGTCTCGCTCAAAGCAGGTAATGGATGTGATCGAGCGATCGCTCAAAAATCGCACTGTGCACAACAACTTCTCGATCGCGGGAGTTGGCTATCTGCGCTATGACGATCGCGATGCGATCCCCCAAGCTGCCGATTTCTTAGTCACCGAGGAAAACGTTCACACTGCCGTTGTTTATGGCATCGTCCACGATGAAGACGAGGAACTAGAGGTAGTAGTTGGTTCTTTAAGAACCAATAAACTCACCCTTGATCCCGATGAGTTTATCAAAGAAGCCTTTGGGCAAGATGCTCAAGGGCGCTTTTTTGGCGGCGGGCGATTGCAGGCAGGTGGTTTTGAGATTCCGATGGGCTTTTTGTCTGGCTTTACCGAAAACAGCGATTACGCCAAGATGAAATGGAGCGTTCATGATGCCCAAGTCAAACAAAAGCTGCTGCGGTTGGTCAACCCAGAGCAAAACTATCCCAAAGGCGTGAATTAAATTATCCCCAAAAAGGGTAGAACCTAAGGAAGAGCGTTCTACCCTTTTTTATGTCAACCTTTAATCTCTATCTGATCCGCCACAGTTTAGCTGGGCAGCATGGCGACTATGAAAACGATCGTGAGCGTCCTTTAACTGAGGAGGGCAAGCGTAAAACTCATCAAGTTGCCAAGCGATTAAGCGAGTTAGATTTGAAGTTTGATCTAATTTTGACGAGTCCTTTAGTTCGGGCAAAGCAGACGGCTGAGATTCTTCAAGATGCTGGATTAAGCAAATATCTCGAAGTCGCCACCTATCTTGCGCCGGGTGGTAATATCCAGACGTGGATAGATTGGTTAGAAGGCTGGAAAGCATCCGAAAAGTCTCTGGCACTGGTTGGGCATGAGCCAGATTTGAGTACCTGGGCTGAGACACTGATCTGGGGTAACGCTGAGGGCAAACTCAGGCTCAAAAAAGCGGGCGCGATCGGGCTAACACTGCCTTTAGCGGGTTCTCCGATCGCCCATAGCCAACTGTTCTGGTTAACACCGCCTCGGTTGTTTGCAGCTTAAGAACTCTTCACTAAGTTTGGGTATTTGTTACAGTGAACTTCAGTAGAATTATCTATTATTAAGTGTTCTAAGTAATTCTCGAAGTTAGATGGTTTCATTGCCCCCTCAACATCAACCTCTATCCGAGGTGCAAAACAGTTTAGCTCCCTACGGAATTGGGTATCGAATCAAGCTGCTCTCCCAACTATCGGGGCGCAAATTTCAAGAACGCTTGGAACCCTTTGGGTTAACGCCTTTTCATTGGGTAGTGCTGTGCTGTTTGTGGCAAGAAGACGGGTTGGCAACCTCGACTTTAGGCGATCGCCTACAACAAGTCGGCGGCACTTTAACCGGGGTGCTCGATCGCATGGCAGAGCGAACCCTGATTCGTCGTGAAAGAGATGCCCACGACCGCCGAGTTTGGCGAATTTGGCTCACCGATGAAGGTCGAAAATTACAAGGCATCTTGCCCCCGATCGCGGTCGAACTGCGAGAAGTCGCGCTACAGAGCATCTCTTATGAAGACCGAGAACATCTGTCTCAACTGCTCGATCGGATGCTCGTCAATGTGCAGCGCTTTGCGATTCCCAGCTCTGAAAAGTTGTCTAGCCTACCTCTCCCAGTGCCGATGTGCAGACAAGGCTGGCAAGAGATTTTGGCTCCTTACAGCTTGGGCTATCGCATCAAACTTCTAGCCCAATTAGTGACCCGCAATTTCCAAGAAAATCTAGAGCCGATCGGGTTAACGCCATTTCATTGGGTGGTGCTGTGCTGTCTATGGCAAGAAGACGGATTGGCAACCTCAAATATTAGCGATCAGCTTCAGCAAGTGGGTGGAACCCTAACGGGTGTCCTTGATCGCATGGCAGAACGAAACCTGATTCGTCGCGAACGAGATCCCCGCGATCGTCGAGTTTGGCGGATCTGGCTCACCCCAGCAGGACGAGAACTCAGCGAAGTGTTGCCGCCTGTGGCGATCAAAGTGGTTGGAGAAACCATGCAAGGCATTTCTGCATCTGATCAAGCGCAATTTTCGCAGTGGGTTAATGCATCGATCGCCAATCTCACTTAGTGAAGCGAAACATTTGCAAAAAGTGCGTGAACGAACAGCTAGTCAAACTCTGGTGCCCAAATACTCGAAATCTCCATCTCCCATCCTGGAAGCAATTCTGGCAGGGTCAAGATATCTCCATCTCTCAAAATCTGCGGATCGTTCTGTCCCGGACGGTAAACCTCGACAACTCGTGTTCTTGGGTCAACAACTACCCCAACCACCATCCCTAATGACAGGTAAAACTTGACTTTCTGACGCTGCTTTTCTAATGAATCTGACTTCGATACCACTTCAAAGCCGAGATCAGGGACTAACCGTGCAAAGTCCCGTGTAGTTCGTTTCAGGCGCTCTGCTTTGACGAAGGAGCAATCAGGGGCGCGAACATCCTCATTTGCATTGGGAAGCTTAAAGCCAGCGCTGGAGCCTGCCACTCGTCCAAGTTTACGAGGTCTGACCCAGTTTGCGATTTGCCGCCCAATTTCTAGCGCAATTTCATCAGACTCTAACCCAGATGGACTCATGACAATGATCTCTCCATCCACTAATTCCATCTGGTAGTCAGGAAGCTGCTGCTGGAAGATTTCTAGATCAGTAGCAGTGAGTGGCATAAGCCCTCCAATACACTTCTCATAACTATAGTCTTACTGATTCTCTAAATCTCCGGTGATTTTAAGTTTGAGCTTTTCAAATTCTCCTTTGAGAATGTCTTTGCTGAGGGTAGGTTGTCCGATCGATCGCCAGGTTTGACTGTCTACAGTCCAGGTTTGAAGTTGAGACAATTGAGCAGCATTGAGCGTGACTGGCATCACATAAGCACAGTGGTGAGGATCTTCGAGGGCAAAAAACAGCACATAATATTGCTTGCGCTCGACTAGAAGACGGATGATTTGCTGTCCTTCAGTCGCCTTTAAGTCTAGATAGCAGCGTAGCCAGCGCGGACCTATTTTTTTATGGTGAAGTTGGTTGTAAATGGCAGTCATCCACAGCAGCATTGGGTGAGGAGACATGCAGCACAAAAAGTTTTTATAGAGATTGTTATAAAGCTTGCCTAACTGAATGTTTTCAATTTCCTGCTGTTGCAGCATTACCCAAACCGTGGCAATTTCCTCTCGCTTCGTTTTCAACACGTGCGGAAAGACAATTTGAGCGATCGGCTTGTTTTGAGGCCAAGTCGTCAGTTGACACGCCTCATCGGGCGAAAGCGCTGCCGGGTCACGAACAGGAGCCGCCACGGGTCGCCTTAGCAACGCTTCACCAATGCGGTGGCTGATTTGACGAGTTGCGTTATAGCGCTGCTCTAATGGCTCTAGAGCTTTTAAGACTTCGCCAACGGTTTGAGGCCGATCGTTGGCTGACTTGGCCAGACAACTCATCACCAGGCTCTCTAAAACTTTAGGAACCTTAAGATTGGGGTTGACCGATTCAAAGCTTTGCGGCACCTGGAAGTGATGCGTTTTATACCAACTGCCAAAAGAATGGGTTTCTGCCTGAAGCGGCATTTTGCCTGTGAGCATCTCAAACAGCATCACCCCCAGCCCATAGATATCCGATCGCGAATCTAGCTCTTTGCCTTCCATCTGCTCAGGCGACGAGTAGGCAAGGGTGCCCATAAACGAGCTGGTTTGATTGGCATCGGCTTGCAGAATTTTAGCAATCCCAAAGTCTAAAATCTTGACCAGCTCGCCCCAACTGGGATCTTGGCTGACGAGAATGTTACTGGGTTTGACATCGCGGTGAATGATCGGGTAGATCGAGCCATCGATCGCGATTCCCTGATGAGCGCACTGAAGCCCCTGGCAGATTTGACGAGCGATGCTGAGAAATCGTGGCAGCGGCAGGTTTTGGGTGGCGATCACCTCACTGAGGCTGTGCCCTTGCAAATACTCCATCACATAAAAAGGCACCCCTTCGTCATTGACTCCATAGTCCATGACTCGGACGATGTGCATACTTTTGGTACTCAAAAGCGCCGAGGTGCGAGCTTCACTGCGAAAGCGATCGCGCATTCGGGGAGTCAGAAGGGTCTGCGCCAAAAACTTGACTGCGACGATCACACCGCCGAGCAAAACATCCTCGGCTCTATAAACCTGCCCCATTGCGCCGCGCCCTATCAACTCCATTAGCCGATAGCGATTAGTCAATAGAGATTCGCTGTTGAGGTCTGTCATTGAAGGTGAACGATTCTGCACGGGGTGAAGATAGAGAGTGCTAGTTTTGACCGTCAAACTCAGTCTGAATCTCTATTGTAGAGTTTGAATTTCTCGATCGCTCAGACTGGTTAGATGTAAAGAGCTACCGTGTATACACAAAGTGCTTTAAGTTTGGATTGCTGGAGTTTTGCCCCCTAAATCCCCCCCTCTGGGGGACTTTGACCCAAGACGTTCAGTTTCAAAGTCCCCCAATTTTGGGGGATTTAGGGGGCAGAAGCTGCTCATAACGCAGCGAAAGGACTTATGTATACACGGTAGGTAAGGAGTGATACCCCTTTACAGCTTCAATTATGGACACGCTGTCGCAGAAAGTAACGGGACGCTACTCTGGTTGTCGTTCGAGAGTGGCCTCCATTGCGCTGGTTAAGTAGTGCCCCGAAAGAATGCCGCTCGAAAGGTAATATTTATTGTCATCAAGACGAACCATGGTTTCAAAACCGCTGCGACGCTGACGATCGCCCAACACCCAATAGCGCTGCACAAGCGAGTCGGGGGCGACCCAGCCTTCGCCTTCAACACGGCCGAGCAAACTGTGTTGCAGCACAAAGGTATAGCGCCGTTCTCCAGAATCTAAGCGCCCTTTATATTGAGAGCTAATTTCGTCGCGATCGGCATTGGGGAAGACCAATTTTGTCACGATCGTAAACCAATTGTCACGGCTCCAAGCAACGATGGTTTTACCTTTGACTGTAATCGGCATCCCGTGGCGTTCTAACCAGCTTCCTTGAAGCGTCCACCGTCCTGGTTGTATTAAAAATGTGTGGGTCACAGCGCCATTCCTTGCCTCAATTTAGGTCAACTAGATGGCTGGCAGATTCAGGGGTTTCATAAGCTTACGCTCGATCATGAACCAGTGAGTCTAATGGCAGCTT
This sequence comes from Phormidesmis sp., assembly GCA_043772715.1. Lineage (GTDB taxonomy): Bacteria > Cyanobacteriota > Cyanobacteriia > Leptolyngbyales > Leptolyngbyaceae > Phormidesmis_A. The sequence goes on from JAYVFW010000283.1 coordinate 7,667, forward strand.
ATGCTATCACGCAAGAGTCTTCACGAGCGTAGTTAATTTCACCTAAAAGCACGGCTTTTGAGGCCCCTGTAGTCTCAGGAGAATTACCGGGAATTTGTCGATGTCTCCAGTAAGCTAGCACTGCAAAGGCGATCGCTTCTTTAAAGTCTGCGTTTAAGCCAACTTCGTCAGTGGTCATTACCGGAATGTCACTGAGTCTAGATCCTATTCTTTGCTTTAAGTATAAATTGCGACTGCCGCCACCACAGAGCAGAATCTGGTCGGGCATTTGGGGCAGAAAGGTGCGATAGCTGTGGGCGATCGAGGCAGCCGTGAGTTCGGTGAGGGTGGCGAGAATCTCAGCAGGACTGAGTTGATAAGCAGCGGCATCGATCAAGCAGGTTTGCAGATAGTGCTGTCCAAAGTGTTCGCGTCCAGTAGATTTAGGAGGCGGTTGTTGAAAAAAGTCTTGTTGAAGCCAGCGATCAACTAATGCTTGACAGGGTTCTCCGGTAGCTGCCCAAGCTCCATTCTGGTCATAGGTTTTTGCACCTTGGGAGAGGTGCTCGACTGCGAGATCAAGCAGCACGTTTCCGGGCCCGGTGTCCCATCCGCGAATGGGAGAGGGTTGAGTTGCAGACGTTGCAGGCAGATAAGCGACATTGCCAATGCCGCCGATGTTTTGAACGCAGCGACTGTAGGCTGGGTGACTGAGCAGTGCGGCATCGACAGTCGGAACGAGAGGGGCACCGTGTCCGCCGATCGCGATGTCTGCTTCTCGAAAATTGCTCACAGTGGTGATGCCAGTTTGGTCAGCGATCGTTGCGCCTCGCCCCAACTGAAGGCTATACCCCAGGTTCTTTTGAAGCGGAGGTTGGTGATAAACCGTCTGCCCGTGGGAACCGATCAGATCTGCGATCGCCTGTCCGGTTTGAATCGACAGCGCGGCTTGAGCAAATTGTGTAGCGATCGCGTCATCCAAGCGGGCAAAGTCCGCCATTGACAGCGCTGCACCGCCACAAACCGCCAGAATTTTTTCTCTGAGATCAAAAGGATAGGGATAGGTTTCTCCAGCTAAAAACTGGACGGTGAGATCGTGAATGCTGCCTGAGATTTCAACCAGCGCTGCATCAATTCCATCGACAGACGTGCCGCTGATTAGTCCGATTACCCGCATCGATTTTCTGCTCCGTAACTCATTTGCGTCTTCGTTGCAATCATAGGTAGGTCGATGCGTTTGGGCAAGCACACGGGATTCGATTGTCTGAAATCACTTCTCGCCTGATTCTTGAAGGGTGCGAATATACAATGCTTGACTTACTCGGAAGCCTGCTTCGTTAACGAGGCGATCTAGAAGCGGTTTTGCAGCAGGGATAAGTCCTTCTTCTTTTGCGTTGACTAAAATTCCCAGAATGCCACGAATTTTGAGTCCGTATTGAGTGGCAATTCTTCTACCAAGGCGTTCGTCGATTAGTAATCGATCAGCGTTTCGTTCACTAGCAAGGGCGATGGCGGCTGACTCACCTGGATCGAGAGTTTGTTCAAGGCTTTGGATAAAGGCTAATCTCGCCAATCACAGTGAGATTGCTCAATGGCGAGGTGTTACTGACAATCAGCATTACCACCCATCCTGTCGCAAGCTGGCAAGATCTTGTTCTAGGTCTTCAATCTCGTAGTGAATGCAGATACCCCGATCGGCGATGAGTCGTTGGAATTCAATTTGATGCAGACTTGCAAGTTGGCTAGCGCTGCCCAGAGTGATGCGTTGTTGTTGGAAGAGGGCGATCGCGAGTTCGGTGCGAAGGTCTGCTTCAGTGATTTGCAGAGCATCGGGAAGGTCGATCGTGATTTGCATAGTAGTTCTCCTGCGTGAGGTTTAGCTATTGGGAAGTTGTTTGGGGTGGCGTTTGTAGATTTCGTAGAGGCGTGTGAGAACTGCGATCGGGATACCTACAAGGGGTTGCCAGATTTTAATACCTTCGAGTCCGCCTGCGAAGAGGAGGCTGAGAATGTTTTGCCAGTTTCGCCAGTTTTCTGGATTGCGTTGCGGCATCGTCTCGAATCCGTTAACTAGAGTCTGAAAAAGCTCCACGTCTGTAGCATCAGGAGATTTCTGCCGAAGCTTATTGAGCAATTGGGTCAGTTGTTGCGCTGCTTCGGTTTCTTTTTGACTAGGCGCGTAGTTGTGTTCATGGTATCCGCCTTCTACTTTTTCAAAGTATTTTTCAGTATTGATAATCCGTTGAGGTGAGTCTGCCATTTGTTTTGTCCTTTGGTTGGTGTCTTGGGTAGTTTGGTCGATTTTATCAAGCAGGTCGGGGAGCGATCGCTCAGTCGTGTGAGGCGCTAGTTTCCACTGGGCGATCGCATAGTTATAGTATTTGCATTGATTTTGAACAGTAGGAATTAGCCAAGATAGTTGTTCAATATGCTTTATTGTCGATAGACTTATGAGCTTTGGCAGCTTACCTCCCATTAAATCTGGTTCGCACCTGTTGAGAACCAATGCAACTCTATTAGGAAAATATTGTTCCGGTGTGTGTTGGCTTGGATTCTCTAGTGCATTCAAAAGCCAATCTACTACGCTATCATCAGCAAATTTGCCTAGGAGATCAATAACTTCGCTTGATGACTCACCTTCTAGATTAACTAATGCCTTACACAGATAGGGGATAGCTTTAGATCTTCCGAGCTTAACAAGTTCAACGGCAGCCGTTTGCCAGCCAGACATTTCATTTTCAAGCTTGTCCCAGAGTGGTTCTTCAACCTTAAGTTTTGCAAGACTTCTGACGGCGTAAGTGTGGGCATTCTGATAGCCAGCGGTGAAACAATCTAAAAGAACTGGGATTGCTTCAGGTCTTCCCAATGAAGCTAAAGAAAATGCAACCGCTCTGCTTACACGCACGTCATGATCATTCAAGCCTTCAAACAAGTAAGTAGTTGATCCTTGACTGTTAATCCCGCCCAAGGCTTTAGCTGCCCATACACGAACACCGAAAGATGGATGGCTAATGAGTGTTTCCCCTAAAAATGGAAGTGCTACTTCATAGCCCAGACTGCCTAAAACAATCGCTGCGGAAAAAGCAAGGTCAGGATCATCTTTTTTCTGAGCGAGAAGATGTTCTAAATCTGCTACTTGATTAATTTTGTTTTTGATTAGATGATGAACGGCATTTTCTCGCAGCTTTGCATTATGGTGACTCATCATCCAAACAGATGTCTGAATTGCAAGCTCTGAATTTGATTCAGTGATTAAGCTGCTAATAGTTGCTTGAATATCTTCATCCTCTTCGTGCTTGAGAATATCAATCAAATCTGGAAGTATGGTCTCATAGTCTTTGGCAGCACTCATTAGGTTAGAGATTTCATTTTTACGAACCTGATTCTGAGTTCGTCTTAAGCAATTAACTAAACAAGGCAACATTTCTTCAGAATCAAGTCGCATCAACAACTGTGGTGCTCCAGTAACCATTGTAATTACGGTGTTGAATCCTCCATCGGGCGACAACTTCTTATGCAGAAAATGGATTGCTTTTTGAGGAGCGACATCAGCCAGTGCTTGAATATTTCTTGTCCAAATATCACCCGTTTGATCCGAGCCACCAAAACTTTTCTGTGAAAAAAACTTGGCATCAACACTTTCCAATCGTTCGGTCAAAATCTGAATGGCTAAAGCATTATCAGTCTCGCCAATGTAAGCCGCAGCAGTCTTAGTGATATGGATATCTGGATGGCGCAGAAATTCTATTAGGCTTGGGAGAGCCAGTTTCGATCTCGTCTTTCCCAAAAGTTCTACCCTCAACCACTCCGGTCCCCCCAGCGCATTCACCAACGCAATTGTCTTCTTCTGAGACTCCTCCGATCGCACCTCCCCCGCCAACCGTGCCCCCAGAAGCCAATCCACTTTCAAAGCAGATCGCACCATCTCTACGGCGATCACATCATCCTCCACTAACGACAGCACGATCGCGATCGCTTCCGTCCACTTCAAATAATTCAAATAGAAATACTGCAAGCGTTCGTCTCTCATCACATCCGAATGCTTGTCTTGCAGCATTACCAGCAAAGCTTCTGCCGCGTAATATTCCTGGAACAACTGATGATGAAACTCAATCTTTTCTGAGTCTGCCGCCACTTGCAACAAATGATGGTTTAGCAAATCCTTCAGCCAAAGTTTTGCTTTTGTTGGAGCATCTATTAATCCTCTCTCAGTCAGCCATTTCTCTAAAATGCGCTCTGCCTGACCTTTTGGTAACGTAAGCCATGCTTCAGTAGGTTTCTGAGCATCTGCTTGAATCATCGTAAATGCTAAATGTTGCAGAACCTCTGACTTAAACTCCCAGAAATTCTCTGAAACAGGAACCGCCTGAATATCTTTCTTGATGCGTTGATAATCACGATCGAATCTCTGAAATAATTCACCCCTACTTTGCGGAATCTGCTGCGTTTCGGGATCGAAGATATCACAGAGCAGTTTCAGCAACAGCGGCGTTTCTGCCAATTCTCGCAGACGGTCTTTGAGTTGTCGTAACAGCATTTCCCCATGTGGCAAATACTTCTGGACAAACTCTCGCATTTGAGGTTCGGTCAAGGGGCGCATTTCTAGCCGTTTTTCAATTCCCAAATCACCGCCGATCGCCAAATCTCGCGTCGTAAAAATCATCGGCGTGGTGAGGTTGTCGTCTCGAAACTCCTGTAACTGGTTTCGTAACTCGTCCGAAGGAATTTCGTTTATGCCGTCTAGCAACAGCACTAGCCGATTTTGGCGCAGC
>JAYVFW010000284.1:0-4103 GCA_043772715.1 Phormidesmis sp.
GCGGTGGCTGCACTTCTTTATGCTGTTTGTCCCGGTGACGGGGTTGTGGATGGCATCGGTGGGCATTGTCGGGTTGGCGCTAAACCTGCGGGCGTATGATTTCGTCTCTCAGGAACTGCGAGCGGCTGAAGACCCGGAGTTTGAAACGTTCTACACCAAGAACATCTTGCTAAATGAGGGCATCCGCGCTTGGATGGCTTCTCAAGACCAGCCTCACGAAAAATTTGTATTCCCTGAAGAGGTTCTGCCTCGCGGTAACGCTCTTTAGAATTCAGATTGCAACATTTTTCAGCGCTCCCGCCATCAAGGTGGGAGCTTTTTTGTGAGATTGCAACACACTCGAAAAAGTCTGTGTTATCTTGATTAGAGCGGTGGAAGTTAACTGCTTTTAACGCTGTAAACCTTTGATAATAAAGCCGTTTAGGCAATAGGAGGTGATGCCCATGCAAGATAGTAGTATACGCCTGGGTCATCAGATTGTGTTGAACTGGCTGCGCGCCGGGGCTGTTCTCTAGAGCTAGATCTTCCGCACAGGTAGAGATGGCTCATCTATAACGGCTGACTAGCTTGGAGTCCCTTCCGGCAGTCTAGTTTCAATCTGAAGACCCGCTACACCGCTCCTGCCATAAAATTTTTGGTAAAACCAAAAATTTTATGGCAGGAGCGGATAGTTTTTTAAAGGGAGAATTCTGGCAGCAGCGAACCTAGGCACAACTCGAATTATTTTTCTTGAAGCTTAGAAAATTAGTAGTTTCATAAGAGTTATGTATTCCTTCCGGTAGAGGCGAGCGCAGGTCAACCTTTAGAAAATGCTAGGGGCAGACTGGCAAAAGAAAGCTTTTCGCGATCGCGACTTGATCAAAATCGAGGTGTTCTCTAGACAAACATCTGCTATCATTTTTAAAGTCGCTTTCCGATTGTAATTTGGCATAATTCAACTGCTTAGGTGATAGCCTCATGTAGGTTTTGTGATTTTGCAGCAGTTTACAAATCTAGATTGGACAAGTAGAAGGCTCAAACAGTCGCTCTATAAACAGGTGTGAGGAGAATATTCATGGTTAAATTTCTGTTGAATTCGTTAGTGGTTAGCCCAGCACTTTTAGGGGCAGCTCTAGCAGTTTCTTCTGGGGCGATCGCCGCGGAGAAGTCAGTAGTCGTTTCGTCATCCCCGGTGACAACGATTGCAGCAAAAACTCAAGAAATTGAGGCGCTTGTCGCACCGTCTGTTGAAGTCAAGACTACTCAAACTGCCAACGTTGACGCTCCTCAAGCAGTCCAAGCTAAAGAAATTTCTGGAAAGACCACAGAGCTAAAGCTTTCTGCCCCAGTTCAAATTGCTCAGGTTTCTGCTCCAGAAGCGCAACCTTCGGCACCGAGTTCTGATCTCAACTCGATCGACCAAATCAACCGCTACAGCCGCGAAGGAAAGTCTGGCGCATCGGTTGGACAGGTCACCTCGGTTTCTCAATTGTCTGACGTTCGACCGACCGACTGGGCGTTTCAAGCATTGCAGTCTTTAGTCGAGCGCTACGGTTGTATTGTGGGCTACCCCGACAAAACCTTCCGAGGAAACCGCGCCCTAACCCGCTTTGAGTTTGCGGCTGGTTTGAACGCTTGTCTCAATCGAGTCAACGAGTTAATCGCGGCTGCTACGGCTGACTTGGTGAAGAAGGAAGACTTGGCAACCCTGCAAAAGCTTCAAGAAGAGTTTGCGGCTGAACTAGCCACCTTGCGCGGTCGGGTTGATGCTCTAGAAGCTCGGACTTCAACGCTTGAGAAGCAGCAGTTTTCTACAACCACAAAGCTTGCGGGCGAAGCAATTTTTGCAATCACCGATGAGTTTGGCGTTAGAAACAGTGGTGGCAACAACACGGTTTTTCAAGACAGAGTTCGTCTTGCGCTAAACACCAGCTTCACGGGTAAAGACTTGTTGGTTACTCGTCTTGCGGCAGGTAACGCAACAGCCTTCAACAACAACAGCAACAACCTCAGAGCACCTGGTGGCGCAAACGCAGAAGGGCTTCAAACCTTCAACTTTGGCAACACAGGTGGTAACCAAATCTTCGCTGATTGGGTTGCTTACTTCTTCAACCTCGGCGAAAAGGTTAGAGTTTATGTCCCGGCTGTGGGGGGTCTTCACTACGACTACGCACCTACGGTCAGCCCGGCTCTAGATGCGTTTGATGGTGGCACAGGTCCTCTTTCGGTCTTTGCTCAACGGAACCCCATCTATTTGATTGGTGGTGGTGCCGGGGCAGGCGTGAACTTTGAACTGACCCCAGCATTTACTATCAGCGCTGGCTATCTGGCAGATAATTCAAATGGTCGTGACGCTTTCGGTAATGCTGTTGCCTCGACGGTTGCCAGTGCAAACAACCCTACTAATGGGAATGGTTTGTTCAACGGCAGTTACTCTGCGCTGGCTCAGATCACTTTCAAGCCTAGTCAAGCGTTGAGTCTGGGTTTGACCTACGTCAATGCTTACAGACGATCGGCGATCTTTGACACAGGAAATGGCGGCACTGGCGGTTCTGGCACTTTGTTTGCTAACCAAGGAAGGAACGTACTTGGCGCAGTCACCCCGTCTGAGATCAACGCTTACGGAGCCGAAGTTGCTTTTAGACTCAGCCCTCAAATTGTTTTGAATGCCTTTGGTTCTTATATCAATGCTGATTTTGTGGGTGACAACAATGGTTCTCGCACCATTTGGACTTATGGTGCGGGTGTTGCCTTCCCTGACTTTGGTAAGAAGGGTAATCTTTTGGGCTTCATGGCAGGAGCAGAGCCTTATTTGGGGAATCCGACCGCTGCTCAAAGAGCGACGGGCGTGAGCAACAGCATTCCTCTTCACATTGAAGGGTTCTATAAGTATCAACTGAATGACAACATCTCGATCACACCCGGTGTGATTTGGGTGATCAACCCTGGTCAGAATGACAACAACAATGACGTTGTGATTGGCACGGTGAGAACAACCTTCACCTTCTAATCACTAGTTTTAGATAGGTTTTGAAGAAGCCCTGCGATCGCGGGGCTTTTTTATTGCAAATCCGCGATCGTTGAGGGAACAATGCTCCCTCTGATTCTTCTAAACTCTTGATGCAAAGCTACCGTTGGGAAAACCTCCTGAGCGCTGCTTTGATTTGGTAAGCCTTTTAACCCTGTCGTTTGGCAGGTTTTTTTGTTTAAGGAGATCATCTTGAAGTTGATAGATCTGATGATTTCCTTAAACGCACCTAACGAAAGAGGTTACTTTTCTAAGACGACATTACGATTTTGGGCTTTGCTGAATGCAAATATGAATTGCCCCCCTAGCCCCCCAAGTTTGAGGGGAACCAGAATCTTAAGGTCCCCCAAAATTGGGGGATTTAGGGGGCGAAAGGATTCAGCCTCGATAGACAGATTCATACTTGCATTCAGCAAAGCCCGATTTTGTTGTGAGGTAAGAAGCGTACAACCCTAGAAGAGGCAACGGCTAGAATCAATCCAATTGAAGTTCAAAAGCATTTGAAGGGAATCGATTATCCCGTTAGCAAAGAAGACTTAATCAAACACGCTCAAGAAAACGGGGCGGATGATGAACTGAGTTCGATGTTGGAAGAGTTGCCCGAGGAAGACTATAAAACCCCGGCTGAAGTCAGTCAAGCGATCGGTCAAATCGAGTAACAGATCCCAGAATCGCCGACTTGATATAAAAATCTCTCATTGATTCACGGGGGATTTTTTGTGATTAGCGTTTGACTAATTCTTTTAGCGTGTCTTCGATCGATCGTGGGTTCCATTCTAGTTCTCGTCTCGCTTTGGTGGCATCGACTCGGACACAGCGATCGTAAAGATAATGAACTCGTTCTCGGTCGATCGGAGGCTGCCACGAGAAGATACGACCGATTACATCCAAGATATTACCAACGACGCGAACCACTGGCTCAGGCGCATCAGCCGGGGCAGAGATTCCCGTTTCCTGACTGAAAATCTCAAACATTTTACGAGTCGTTAAATCTCCAGACGAGAGAATGTAGTAGCCGCCGAGTTGACCGCGATCGGCAGCGAGCATCATCGCCTCGGCTAAATCATCTACATGCACAATTCCTGTGATTCTTTGT
>JAYVFW010000285.1:0-4100 GCA_043772715.1 Phormidesmis sp.
GTCGAGAACTGGCGGCAGGCAATCTCGCTCAACGGTTGCCAACCGATAACCCAATCTATGAGTTAAACAGTCTGGCGCAGACGTTTAACCACATGGCAGACCAACTGCAACAGTCTTTCGATCGCATTAAAACAACCCTGGCAGAATCAGAGGAAAAATTCACGATCATTTTTCGCTCCAGCCCTGATCTCATTACCCTGACCACGCTGGCAGAAGAACAGTGTGTCGAAGCCAATGACTACTTCCTAAATTCGATGGGCTATCTGCCTGAAGAACTGATCGGGCAGCGAATGCAGGATCTCGGAATTTGGGTCGATCTAGATGTGCGTGCCCGTTTCCTTGAAACCTTGCAGCAGAACGGTTCTGTTCACAATTTGGAAGTCCTCAGTCGCCCTCGAACCGGAGCCATTAAAACGCTGCTGTTATCTGCCGAACTGATTGAAATTGACGGTGAAATCTATGTGCTGGGCATTGGTCGGGATATTAGCGATCGTAAACAAATCGAAGAACAACTGCATAAAACTGAACAATGGTTGCATCAATACAATCAACTATCGCCTGGAAACATCTACACACTTGTACAAGAACCGACAGGACATACCTGGTTTGAATACATAAGTTCAGCCGTACAGAACATTCATGAAGTAGCTGTAGAACAAGTTTTGCAAGATGCTGGCGTATTATTTGGATGCTATCCATCCTGATGATCAGGTTAGCTATCAAGATGCAGTGATCGAGAGTATGCAAACCCTCAACCCATTTAGTCATCACTGGCGAATTATTACCCCGTCTGGACAAGTCAAATGGATACAGGGCAATTCTCAACCCGAACAGCGACAGAACGGTGCAATTGCTTGGCATGGAGTGGTCGTAGACATTACCGATCGCAAACAAGCAGAAGAGGCGCTGAAACAGAGCGAAACCCTCAATCGCACCATTTTGAATGCTTTACCAGATTTAATTATTCGGATGCATCGAGATGAAACCTACTTAGATTTCAAGCCTACAGCCGCTTTCCCGATCGCCTTTCCAAATTTAAGAAGAGGGGCAAACATTCGCAATATTCTGCCACTCGAAGCAGCGGAACAGCGCCTAGCTGCTTCAACCCGAGCCTTGCAGAGCGGAGAAATTCAAGTGTATGAATTTCCGCTTTGGGTTGAAGGACAGCACCTCTGGCAAGAAGCCAGGATTATGCCGATCGACACCGATGAAGTGCTAGTTGTGATTCGAGATTTGACCCAACGCCATCAGATAGAAGCCGCCTTGCAACTGAGCGAAGCCCGCTATCGCGGCATTATCGAAGATCAAACCGAACTGATCTGCCGATATCAGACAGATGGCACGCTCACCTTTGTAAATGAAGCTTATTGCCGCTATTTTGGGCTAGACCCGCAAAAGACGATCGGGAGCCGTTATCAGCCGATTATTTTTGCAGAAGACCAGGATAGAGTAGCTCAGCTGATCAATTCTATGACCTTTGAGAACCCTACCGTAACCATTGAAAATCGGGCTTTCTCTCATGGAGATCTGCGCTGGACACAGTGGAACTGCCGCGCCATCTTTGATGAACAAGGGCGCTTCATTGAATACCATTCTGTTGGCTGGGATATCACCGAACGCAAACAAGCAGAAGCGGCGCTGCAAGCTAGCGAAACTCGCTTCCGGCAATTAGCAGAAACCGTACAGGAGGGGTTTTTTGTTTTTGAAACAGAATCTTGTCACTACTCCTACGTGAATCCTGCCTATGAAGCCATTATTGGAACATCACCCCAACCTTCCGACCCAGGAATGTCTCATTGGCTGGACAAGGTTCACCCCGACGATCGCGATCGCATCGACGAAAAGCTACAGCGAGAACACTGAGGTGAAAACTTCAATGAAGAATATCGCTTCATCTGCCCGAGTGGTGAAATTCGCTGGCTGCGATCGCAAGCCTTCCCCCTGCAAGATGAGACGGGAACTATTGTGCGAGTAGTAGGCACCGTAGAAGATATTAGCGAACGCGTGCGCGTCGAAGACGAACGCAAACAAGCCGAAGCCGAAATTCAGCAGCTTAACCAGCAACTGACCCGCCGGATTAGCGAACTACAAACCCTGTTTGAGGTGCTGCCCATCGGTGTAGCAATTGGGGAAGACCCAGAGTGCCGAGTGGCTCACGTCAATCCCTGCTTATCTAAAATGCTGAACGTTCCTCTCGGTGAAAATGCTTCCCCCAGCGCATCGCCTGACGATCGCCCCGCTTATCGAGTCTATCGAGACGGTCAAGAACTGTCTGCCGAAAACCTACCGATGCAATATGCGGCAGCCCATAACGTTGAGGTGAGGGATGAAATCGTTGACATTATTGTGCATCTAGACGGAACCGTGGTTCAGTTGCTCTCTTATGCTTCTCCCTTGCTTGATGAGCAGGGCAAAGTCAGAGGCGTGATTGGCGGTTTTGTAGACATTACTGATCGCAACCGGGCTGAGATTGCTCTGCAAGAAAGTGAAGCTCGTTTTCAGGAGATTGCTCAAACCATCAATCAGGTGGTTTATGTGATATCTCTAACTACAGGGCAGTATCTCTACATCAGTCCGTCTTACGAAAGACTATGGGGCTACTCCTGCGAGAGCCTTTATCAAAATCCAAGCTCCTGGCTCGATCGAGTTCATCCTGAAGATTTAGAGTATGTTTTGTGGGGGTTCAACCAGTTACTTTCTGGCAACAAGGCGCGCCTCCAATACCGCATCATGTGCCCAGATGGCGTTCGCTGGATTGAGTCAGAATCTTTGGTTGTGTACGACGAGGACGGAAAACCTTTACGAGTTGTGGGGTTGGCAGATGACATTACCGATCGCAAACAGTTAGAGGAAGCCTTACGCGCCAGTGAAGAACAATTCCGCAATGCGTTTGATGATGCCCCGATCGGAGTCTCTCTGGTTTCACTGACAGGACAATTTCAGAAAGTGAATACTTGCTATTGTGACATTGTTGGATATCCCGAAGCAGAGCTATTAAAACTGAATTTTCGGGATATTACGCATCCCGCAGATCTAGCGGCAGATCTGGAGGGGTTGCGGCAAATGCTATCCGGTGAGACTCCTTCTTTTCAAATAGAAAAACGATACATCACGAAACGAGGCGCGATCGTGCCAGTGCTTGTCAATGCAGCACCCGTCCGAGATCACAATGGAAAACCGCTCTATGTCGTGGCACACATTCAAGACATTCGCGATCGGCTAAAAATCCAACGTCTGAAAGACGAGTTTGTTTCGATTATTAGCCACGAACTCCGCACTCCATTGACCTCGATTCGAGGCGCTCTCGGCATTTTAGGCGCAGGTGTTTTCGACAATCGACCCGAAAAAGCCAAACATATGCTGCAAGTTGCAATTAATAACAGCGATCGCCTCGTGCGTCTGGTCGATGATATTCTCAGTTTAGAACGGTTAGAGTCTGGCAAAGTTCAGCTCGTAATGGAGCGCTGTCAGTTGACTGACCTGATGCAACAAGCCGTTGATAGCATTCAGGCGATCGCCGATCAGTCAGCCATCACCCTTTCTCTCACTGCCCTCCCGATCAGCGTTTGGGTCGCCCCCGATGCGATCATTCAAACCCTGATTAATCTGTTGAGCAACGCTATCAAGTTTTCATCTCCTGGCGACACAGTTTGGCTCAAGGCTGAAATGGAGAATGCAGAACTGAAAATGGGGAATGGGAAAACAGTTTCTATCCCGACTCCCTACCTCCTCTTCTCGATTACCGACCAAGGTCGAGGCATTCCACCAGACAAACTCGAAATGATTTTTGAAGAGTTCCAGCAGGTAGATGTGTCCGATTCTCGCAAAAAAGGTGGAACCGGATTGGGGTTGGCAATTTGCAAAAAAATTGTGCAACAACACGGCGGGCAAATTTGGGCAGAGAGCAGCTTGGGCAAAGAAAGCACCTTCTACTTTGCGTTGCCGTTGACTGGAAACAATAACATCCTGCATGAATAGAATTCTTGGCGTTGCTGAATGCAAATATGAATTGCCCCCTAGCCCCCCAAGTTTGAGGGGAACCAGAATCTTAAAGTCCCCCAAAATTGGGGGATTTAGGGGGCAAAGATATCGGCGATGAC
>JAYVFW010000286.1:0-12378 GCA_043772715.1 Phormidesmis sp.
GCGATCGCCTGTTCCTTGCGAGCCAGGTATAAGAGGTTGTCGCCTTGGCGCATGGTTGCAGCGCCCCCGGTGGGCATTTCAAACACCTGTTCTTTAGGACTAGTCCAGGTGATTGCGTACTTCTCTTCTACTAAGGCTTTGGTCAACAGTCCACCTGTACTGCCACCGAACAGAGGAGCTTGTCCAGTAAGAGTTTCTGACATAGTGTCTCGTTCTAAACATTTTTAGGCATCCTATCACTGAGGGTTTACCTCGTTGACGGAACTGTTACAGTTGTTCGCAATTGAGCACTATACGAATTTAGAAAACAATTGCGATCGCGCCACGGATCAGCGACAGGACACGGAAGTAATAGCAAACGGCAGTGCCATGTCCGTACGCGGATCTGTCGCATGGAAGACGCTAAAGCTTGGACGCTTGTTCTTGTCTGGCGCTTAACAACACGACTGATTGCTGCTTATAATCCACAAATCCGTAGATTGGGATCAGTGCTTGAGGGTTTTTGCTGCTGAGTTTCCAGCGTTTTTGATAATCTTGAGAACTGAGGCGAACGACGTTAAACTCAGCCACCCGCTGTTTAGTCGTGACGGTTTGGGCTAACTGACAGGGCAACGGCATCACAGCAATGCCAGCACTCGTGGGGAAGCGTTGAGGAAGCTCTAAAAGCTCTTGCAGGTCTTTCTCTGCGTCTTGAGTCGTGCCATCGGCGATCGCGCTAATCGCGGTTCCTGAATTCACAGCAGTCGCCGCTTGAGGCGTGCGGTTTGCTGAAAGCATTCCTACACTTTCTGGCGCAGAAACCAACATTGCTGACTGAGCTGCGATCTGCGGCTGGTTTTGTGCCACCAAAGATTCTCCCGGAGCTGCCGCCGAACTCAAGCAACGAGCATCAGCGATCGCGGACTGCGACGACGGGGCACTTTTTTGAGCAAACGCTGGCGAAGGGGAAGAATCTGGGGGTCTGGGCGATGAGTCTGCAACTAACTCAGGCAATGCAGGCTTTAGAGAAGGCAGTGCGATTGGAGCTTCTGGTGCTGGCGCGATCGCTGGAGGAGCCGGAGGCTGAACCGCTGGAGCAGGCAGCGGTGTCGAAACGGTTCGGGCGATCTGCACCGTCGGTAGAGCGGGTACGGGCAGCGGTGGAGGCACCATGAGTGCCTGCTGTAGCTGTGAATCTGAAGACGATCGCACCGTGGGCACAGGCAGCTTTTTGGTCGGTGCTTTTTTCGAGGTTTGAGGTGGCTTAGGCGGAGTCGATCGAGTCGGTGGCAGGGCTTCTGGATAAGCCACTTGCGGCTGAGTCAGCTTTGGCGCAGGCGTTTGTTTGACTTTAGAGCCGCTGGTGCCCTTTTGCTCAGGCGCTTTAGAATTATTGGCTAAACCAGCGATCACAAACCCAGAAATCAGCGTGGCACCCAAAACCCCACCGCCTGCCAGGTAAAGCGGCAGCCGATTTCTTTTGTGAGTAAGCGGTTCAGCCGCTGGTGAAGTCAGATAGGTCGGCTGTTCTGCGTCCTCGAAATAGTAGCGGAAATAAGTAATTGGTCCCTGCTGTAATCGTTCGTAGGGAACCTCTTCTACCTGCGGTGAGACGGCTTCAGCGTTCATCTCAGCGTTTGAAGAAGATTCTTGAGTAGGCGGAATTGCTTTTCTAATATTATTTTCGGCATTGCTACTCAGCGTTTCCTGAACAGGATTCACTGGCGGATCAACGCTATGCCCTTGCTCTTTCTTCTGATGAAACTCAGTCATCGTTTGCAAGCTCCTGAGTCTGTCGTGATCATCCTGGGTGACCAGTGATGCTCTCCGCTGTTTTAGGGGTGTTCGGGAAAAGTGGCGAGGGTGCCAGACCGAACCGATTACTCTTTTGGTGGTCGAATCCATGTTAGTCAATGTTTTCCATGACTGGAGTGCCTGGATGCTACCCGACTTTCTCAAGGCTCTATAAATGCTCATCCTTTTGTGTTTACAGGATTTGTATAGCTGATCAGGAGAGTTTTACAAATCCTGAATCTGTCTCAAGGAGAAATAATCTCTCAGTTTGAGGTGCAATATAAGGACTGAAAGGACTTAGGTTTTTGTTAGATAAAGCACGTTAGATGAAGCACTTATAAAGGATCTTCGGCTTTTGCATCAGCACCGTGAATCTACTCACTTTCTAAACGATGGTTTTTGACCTTTGACTTAAACTCCCCGGATATTTGCTGAGTCGTTTGTAAGAAGAAAGCAAAGGACTCCGTATCCGTACGAAGATTTATGGTAACTCGTGTTCGCTCACAACTCAGTTTGATTAGTCAATCTACGCTAGTGTTGCTGGTTGCAACGGCTGGCTTTTTTCCAGCGATCGTTCAGGCTCGGGTGCAGCCCCCGGCTCCTGCGAGTGCGCCTATGCCCTCTGAAGACGATGGCTATCTCTTAGATGGGGGCGATCGCATTCGCGTCGATTTTTTTAGTGTGCCAGAATTCACGGGTGATTATCAAGTGTTGCCCAACGGCTCGGTCAACTTTCCGCAAGTAGGAGCCGTCTCCTTGCAGGGTCGAACGCTCAAGCAAGCGGCGACCGCCATTTCGAGACGATTTGATGCTATTTTGACGCGCCCGATGGTGACGGTTAGCTTGACGACGGCGCGTCCGGTGACGGTGGCGATCGCCGGTGAAGTGAATCGTCCGGGTTCTTACCCAGTGCCCGCCGCCGGAGGCAGCCCCCGATTGACGCAAGTTTTGCAGTTGGCTGAAGGGGTAACTCAGGCAGCCGATATCGATCGCGTGCAGATTCGTCGCCCTCGCCCTTTTAGTCAAGGTGCAGACGAAATCATTACGGTCAGTTTGGGGCAACTTTTGCAAACTGGAGACGTGCGACAAGATTTGCGGTTGCGCGATGGCGACAGCATTCTAATTCCCACCAATTCTCAAGTCGATCTAAATGGCATGAGACGATTAGCGGCGGCTAACTTTTCCACTAGCACCACTCGCCCGATCAAAATTGCCGTGGTGGGAGAGGTCAATCGTCCGGGCCCTTATACGCTGACTCAGGCGGGGGGTGGCAGTGGCGGTGACGCGAATACGCCGACACTGCAAGCAACCAGTGTGACTCGTGCGATTCAAACGGCGGGCGGCATCACGCAGACTGCCGATGTCCGCAAGATTCAGGTGCGACGAATGACGCAATCGGGCGAGATTCAAACGATTAACGTCGATTTTTGGAAGCTGCTGGCATCGGGCGATCTGCGTCAAGATGTGCCGCTGCA
Organism: Phormidesmis sp.; assembly: GCA_043772715.1. GTDB lineage: Bacteria > Cyanobacteriota > Cyanobacteriia > Leptolyngbyales > Leptolyngbyaceae > Phormidesmis_A. Next base: position 3,249 of record JAYVFW010000286.1, read on the forward strand.
AGAAGGCGACACGATCGAGATCCCAACCGCGACGACACTCAACGACCAAGAAGCCACTCGAATTGCCTCCGCCAGTTTTTCAACCAATAAAATCAACATCAATGTGGTGGGAGAAGTGGTCAGACCTGGAACCCTGGCAATCGATCCTAACACTCCACTCAATCAGGGACTCTTAGCGGCAGGAGGAACTAATAATCAGGCACGAAAAGGATTGGTCACTCTGATTCGACTCAACCCCAACGGAACGGTGACAAAACGAGATATCCCAATCAATTTTGCTCAAGGACTCAACGAGCAGAACAACCCAGCCCTCCGAAATAATGACACGCTAGTAGTCAGAAAGTCAGCTTTGGCGGGTATTACAAACACGATCGGAGCAATTTTGTCTCCGTTCAGTAGTTTGCTGGGTGTGTTTAGACTTTTCGGTTTATAGAATGCAGTTCCTAACGGATTGACGAACTGATGCAAAACAGCGATCGCAGGCAAAACACAAGTTAATTAGAAAAGAATCCCGACGATGATAAAACGCGAAGTTAAATAGATTAATTAATAAGTAATCTATCAACTATAGATTACTTAGAAAAAATCTTCGACCTACAAAAAGATTGATTTAGGGTGCGAAAAATTTGCAGTTTTTCAAATTTTTCAGAACAATTCTGATGGTAATTATAAGCCCGCAAAAATATTGGAAGTGTAAAAACTTGATGAATTAAAACACACACTTTAAATATGCAGCCATAATTCTTAAATAATCAGAACAACTACCAGCTTACGTATTGAAGTAGAAATCAAGGGTGTCATTCTCTCCAATAGCTTATTGACGTAATCACCTACAATCTAGCTTCGCTGGTTTCTGGTAATGAAAATTGCACTAGTCCACGATTATTTAACGCAAAAAGGCGGAGCAGAGAGGGTTTTTGAATTGCTCTGCCAACGCTATCCGCAGGCAGATATCTATACTTCCCTCTACGATCCTGATAGGAGTATTGACTTAGGCGATCGCCAAGTTCAAACGACCTGGCTGCAAAACATTCCCAAGGCTGCCGAACACTTTAGGTTGTTGGCTCCCTTATATTACCCGGCGTTTCGATCGCTCGACTTGCAAGACTACGATCTGATTATTAGCAGCACAACTAGTTTTGCAAAAGCAGTCCGCAAACGCCCTGACGCTCACCATATTTGCTTTTGCAATAACATCACTCGATTTTTGTGGGATACGCAAACTTACCTGCGCGAATATGGCAGCTTTCGCCGCTTTTCTCCAGCGTTAGAACACATCTTTCGAGCCATGCGATCGACTGATTTGAAATATGCTCAAGAACCCGATCTTTATATCGGTAATTCTAGTGTGGTGGCAGAGCGAATCCGGCGCATTTATCGTAAACCTGCGATCGTGATTAATTGCCCGATCGAAACGAGCAAATTTATCCCGTCGGACGTGAAAGAAGATTTTTATCTCGTCTCATCACGACTGTTGAGCTATAAGCGAATTGATCTAGTGGTCGAAGCCTTTAACTGGCTTGGCTGGCGCTTGGTGATTATAGGAGACGGCCCAGAGCGCGAGCGGCTTCAGTCACAAGCTCGCAGCAATATTGAATTCTTAGGCTACGTGCCTGATACAGAGCGAACTCGGCTGATGTCTAAAGCCAGCGCCGTCATTGTTGCCGCGCTCGAAGATTTTGGGCTGGTGCCCGTCGAAGCAAATGCTAGTGGCACTCCAGTCGTCGCTTATGGGGCAGGCGGAGTTCTAGACACTCAAATCCCCGGTAAGACAGGCATTTTATTTAAGCGGCAAACACCCGAATCATTGCAGCGAGGATTGGTGCGATCGCGCAATCAAGAATGGGATTACAAAGCGATTCGAGAACACGCGATCGATCACTTTTCAGAAGACACGTTCTTTCAAAAACTCGCAGCCGTGATCGACCAAGTTTGCCAATCGCCGCGATCGACCCTTGATTTGCATCAAGAGTTTGACCTAGATAGAGAATCTTTCCCGATCTCCGCCGCACTCCGCGAAACGGTTCTATAGAAAGTTTGCACATCCGACGTTTGCCTACCTACTTGAGTACAACTCCATGACAGCCGCTCAACCAAGACTGACTTCAACCCCCGCTGCCGAATCAGGATATGGACAACTGTTTGCCATTCTCAAGCGTCATTATCCTTGGGTATTGGCTGCTGCTGCGGCATCAATGGCGATCGCGTTTGCCTATACCCTCAAACAAGAACCGACCTACATTAGCGGCATGCAGTTTCTGGTTGAGCCAAACTATCAGGGAAAGAAGGGAACCGTAGACCCGTTTGCGGATGCCACAGTAGATGTCGATTACGCCACGCAGATTTCGCTAATGCAAAGCTCTAATCTGCTCAAGCAAGTGATGGCATTGCTCCAAACAGAGTATCCAGAACTTGACCCAGATGATCCTGGAAGCGTCGGTAAATTTAGAGGAGGACTGACGATCGCCCAAGTAGCCTCTAAAAAAGTAGAAACTAAAATCTTTAGCATCACCTACACCAGCAACGATCCGATCAAGACGCAGAAAGTTCTGCAAGCGGTGCAAAAAGTCTATCAAGATTACAACCTTCAACAGCAGAAAGATCGGTTGGCGCGAGGGCTGGCTTTTGTCGATAAACAACTTCCGACGGTTGAAGGCAAAGTCAAAAATGCTGAGGCGGCCCTAGAGGAATTTCGGCGCGAGCAATCTTTGATCGAGCCATCTCTTGAGGCAGCCGCCAAAACAGATATGCTCAACCGATTGCAGGCTGACAAACAAGCGACCCTGATTCAAATTCGAGAATTGCAGACGCGCTATGGTGACTTGCAGCAGAAGGTGAATCTCTCGCCTCAGCAAGCAGTGCTAACGGCGCGCCTCAATCAGTCAACTCGCTATCAGTCGGTGTTAAATGAAATTCAGAAAACCGAGTTGGCGATTCAGCAGCAGCGAGTTCGGTTTAAAGAAAACACACTCAATATGCAGCCATTGCTCGATCAGCGCCAGCGCCAATTAAAGCAACTCCAGCTTGAAGCTAGCCGTCTTTTGGGCAGCAGTTCCCCCGGCTCTGGAGAAGGTCTTTTATCGACCGGACAACTGGGCGGGTTTGACCAAGCGCTGATCGGTCAATTTGTCGAAGCGCAAGGCAATTTAAGCACGGCTCAAGCGCGATATCTCAGTTTGTTGAGCAGCGAGCAGAAGGTGCGGGCAGATCTGCAACGCTTTCCTCAACTGCTCGCCCGCTACGAACGCTTAAAGCCAGATATTGAGCTGAATCGAGACACCCTCAAACAGTTGCTTAAAGCCCAACAAGACCTGGGCTTAGACCTAGCGCGAGGCGGCTTTGCCTGGCAGGTGGTCGAACAAGCCCAAATTGGCTCTAAAACCGGCCCTGATCTTCAGAAAAACTTGATGTTGGGACTGGTAGTCGGCATTCTTTTAGGCGGTGTGACGGCGGTATCGCGAGAAGCGATCGACGATTCTGTTCACAGTTCTGATGAGTTAAAGCAGCAAACCTCAGTGCCATTGTTGGGCGTGATTCCAGAACTCTCGCTGGGTGCCATGAGCGGCAAACCATCCTTGCGGCTTTCAGGGCAATCTCAAGCGCTGCTGCCGCCAATCGCACAAATCACTAAATGGAAGCCGTTTCGCGAGTCGCTCGATCTGCTCTACCAAAACCTGCAACTGATCAACGCGACGGCTGAACTGCACTCGATCGTCATCACCTCCACATTGGCAGGAGAAGGCAAATCTACGCTATCGGTCGGGTTAGCCATTAGCGCAGCGCGACTGCATCAACGGGTGTTGTTAATTGATGCCGATCTGCGGCGACCCAATTTGCACAAGTTGCTTAATCTGCCCAACGAACAAGGGTTGTCTACACTTTTGGTCAGCCAAAGTCCGATTCCTCAACAGATTGAAACTCAGGACGCTAACCTGCGGGGGAACATCTCGGTGCTGACAGCAGGCCCTACCCCGGCTGACCCTGCCAAACTGTTGAGTTCTCAGCGCATGAAAGAAATTATTGCCACCTTTGAGAAGACCTATGACTTGGTGATTGTCGATGCCCCACCCGCCCTGGGAATGGTGGACGCTGTGTTGACAGCATCTTGCTGTAGTGGCGTTTTGCTGGTGGGGCGCATCAATCAAGTGACTCGACCCAAACTAACCCGATCGATCGAGATGCTCAACCAGCTCAATTTAATCGGGGTTGTTGCCAACGGTGTGAGTAGCCCAACGGTTCGTGAGACTTACTATTCTGCTCAAGACTAACGGTTGAATCAGTTAACCCGCTCTGAAGTTCAGTCTTCTGCCCCTTATTGAGATTCATCCTATGCTCTCTAGCCCTCTTGTTTCCTCAGATTGCGCCTTCACTAGCCCTGCCCTAAGTGAGCCTAAATATGCTCTAAATTGGCGGCTCCAGAAGTTGATTGTGCGAGCATCAAGTTCGCATCCTCACGTCTCACTACCCCACCTAAATGCAGTTCCGTGGTTGGTAGATTGTCTACGTCTGTCACCGATTCAGTTAGTGAAGCTGGATTTAGCGATCGGTGAAGCAGCGCTACAGTGTTGGGCAGAAGCCTGTCAGCAAGCGGGGAAACCTGCTTTTGTTCGCACTCCTACTAAACGCGGATTTCTGCAAGCCGAGCGTCCCGTGCGGTGGTGGCTAAAGCGAGTCTCCGATCGCATCATTGCTGCCATCTTGCTGTTGATTCTCAGTCCGCTCTTTCTGGTGTTGGCACTGTTGATTCGACGCGATCGCGGTTCAGTTTTCTTCCGGCAGTGGCGGGTCGGTGAGCGAGGTCGGCTGTTTCAAATCATCAAGTTCCGCACAATGGTAGAGGGTGCAGACCAGATGCATCACCAGCTTATGAATCATCAAGCCGGGTTACACAAGCTCGAAAATGATCCGCGTGTCACGACTGTGGGGCGTTGGTTGCGCCGCTATAGCTTAGACGAGCTGCCGCAGTTGATTAACGTGCTGCGGGGTGAAATGAGTCTGGTAGGCCCACGTCCTTGGGCGCTCTATGATGTAGTGCGAATCAGCCCAGATTTACGTCAGCGTTTGAATGCCCTGCCGGGAATGACAGGCGCGTGGCAAGTGCAGGCTCGATCGACCCAGCTCGATATCAGCATCGTCAATCGGACTGACCTTCAGTATTTAGAAAGCTGGTCATTGCGGCGAGACTTTAAATTCTTGCTGTTGACCATTCCCAAAGTTTTTTCAGGGTTTGGCGCTTACTAAGAACGATGGACGTTGCAGAATCAAGGACAGATATGCCCCCAATTCTGGGGAAACTCAACCCGTTCAAAATCCCCCAATTTTGGGGGATTTAGGGGGCTGCCAGGATCACGAAACAGTTTTGTATGTTGCTTCTCAAAGAAAATGCTATGCACTCGAAGCCTGTGACTGTCATTTCTCATTTGTTTAAACGAACCAAGCTTTGGAAAGAGAATCGCCTGATTTTAAGAGAGATTCGACATTTTCCTAAAATTGTGGCGATCGCGATCGCGGCTCCATTCGGCGCGGCTGTGTTTGAGGGGTCTAGCATTGGGTTTTTGCTGGTGTTTTTGCAAAACTTAGTTAGCCCAAATGCCGTTCCGATTCACATTGGCATTGACTGGTTTGATACGTGGATTTTAGGGATTCATACATCAGAAACTAGCCGACTGTTGCGCGTGTCGGGTCTGATTCTATTATCGATCTGGATTCGAGCCGGGTTCAATTATCTATCGTTTGTGTATAACGAACTGACGCGGCATCATCTGGTCGATCGCCTCTACAAACAAATCTTTGACCAACTGCAATCGGTCAGCCTCAGCTATTTTGGTAAAACTCGCTCTGGCGAAATCATCAACACGTTCAGCAATGAAGTGAGCCAGTTGCAGCAGGCGGTTGGGGGCATTAGCTTTCTGCTCAGTAAGACGTTTGTGCTTTCGATTTACACAATCATCGCCATGCGAATTTCATGGCAGCTTACCTTGTTATCATTGCTGCTGTTTGGCTCGATCGGCGTAGGCTTGTCTAAACTGAATGCGCGGGTTCGAGAAAAGAGTTTTCCGGTGTCTCAGGCGCGGGGTCACATGATGTCAGTGACGGTTGAGCTTGTGAACGGAATTCGCACGATTCAGGCGTTTGCAACCCAGAAATTTGAGGAAAAGCGGTTTAATGAAGCGAGTGCTGAGGTTTTGCAAGCAGCCAGTGTTTCAACCCGAACTTACGCAATGATTCGTCCTTTAGCGGAGGGGTTAGCGTCTACAGTGCTGATTAGCATGATCATTGTGGGCATGACTGTTTTTGTTTCATCTGGAGTATTGCAAACTGCCTCTCTGTTAACGTTCTTATTTACGTTGATGCGGTTAGTCCCAGCGATGCAAGAAATTAGCGGAAATTTAGCGGTTTTGAGTAGTTTTCAAGGGGCGATTCAGAACATTGAACGATTGCTTAGAAGGGATGATAAGCCTTACCTTCGCAATGGTTTAGTAGAGTTTCAAGGATTGCAAAAAGCGATCGAGCTAATCTCGGTTGATTTTAGCTACGACGGTAAGGTTCCCGTTCTAGAAAACGTGACGTTGAGCATTAAGAAGGGCGAAACGATCGCGTTTGTGGGAGGTTCGGGCGCGGGTAAATCAACGCTGGTCGATTTGATTCCTCGCTTTTATGATGTCACGCAAGGCTCAATTTTGTTTGATGGCGTAGATGTGCGGAAGTTTGACATCAACTCTGTGCGGCGGAGAATTGCGGTCGTCAGTCAAGACACGTTTATTTTTAATACTTCTGTTCGCAACAACATCGCTTATGGACTGGAGTCAGTAGTGGACGATGTGGTGTTTGAGGCAGCTCAATTAGCCAATGCTCTAGATTTTATTTTAGAGATGCCTCTGGGCTTTGAGACTGTCTTGGGCGATCGCGGGGTGCGGTTGTCGGGTGGACAGCGCCAGCGCATCGCGATCGCTCGTGCCCTGCTGCGGAACCCAGAGATTCTGATTTTGGATGAAGCGACAAGTGCCTTAGATTCTGTTTCAGAGCGATTGATTCAGGAATCACTGGAGAAGTTATCGGTTGGCAGAACTGTGATTGCGATCGCTCATCGACTCTCGACCATTGTTCGCGCTGACAAAGTGATCGTTTTAGAGCAAGGGCGAATTGTTGAACAAGGAACCTATGACGAATTGCTGAACCAGCGCGGAAAGTTGTGGAATTACCATCAGATGCAGCACAATTCACAGCCAATTCTCTAGTAAAAATTGAATGAACGACTGATTCTAAAAGTGATTGCCATAGCAGTGTGAAATTGGAGTCTGACACTATGCCTAAGATTAGCATCATTACCCCGTGCTACAACAGTGAGCGCTACATTGGTCAGACCATTGCTAGTGTTCAAGCTCAAACGCTAATAGATTGGGAACAGATTGTGGTCGATGATGGCAGCAGCGATCGGTCTGCTGAAGTTGTTCAACCCTACAGCGCGAGTGATCCCCGAATTCGACTGATTCAGCAGCCCAATGGAGGCGTGTGTAAGGCAAGAAATGCAGGGTTTGCTGCCGCGTCTCAAGAGAGTGATTATTTGCTATTTCTAGACGCAGATGACTGCCTTAACCCAAAGATGCTAGAAATCCTAGTGAGCTACCTTGATCAGCACTTAGAAGTGGGACTTATCTATTGCACTCACACCAATATTGATGCCAATGATCAATTAATTGAGCAAGTTATATTTTCAAACCGCTATTTGCCTACTCGGTTTGGACTCCGCGCCGTACCAGATAGTTGCCCTGAAACTCTCTTCCCCAGTATTTTAGCAAGCGGTGTTAAACCCTCTGTGTCTTTAATTCGTCGCTCGGTCTATGACCAAACCCCTGGTTGGGATGAAGCGCTTGGGCAACACTATGAAGACAAAGATCTATTTCTGGATATTGTGCTGCGGTCTGAGTGTCACTACTTTCCAGAGCCACTTACTCGTTATCGTCAGCATCCCCAGCAAGCAAGCATTAGCAGCAAGGCCCACCGTCAAGGCACAAAATTTCATCATAAGTGGATGACTTTGAAGGAGCTAACCCATGAGCAAAAAGCTTTATACATTGCCTCCCACCGCTTTAGCTATCGTCGAGTGACTCCTTATCTAGGCTGGAAGCGGGGCAATCATTACTTTAAACAAGGGGAGACTCGGAGAGCATTTCGGTTTTATGGAGGTGCCCTGCGCCGATACTTTTGGTCATTCCTCCCTGATTGGCTGGCTTTTGCAGAGATTGCCAAACCTATTCAAGTCTCTGACAATGCTATGACTCAAAACTGTAAAAGTGAAATCTAGTTATGCCTAAGATTAGCATTATTACCCCGTGCTACAACAGCGATCGCTATATCGGTAGAACGATCGCAAGTGTTCAGGCTCAAACGTTAATAGATTGGGAACATATCGTAGTCGATGACGGCAGCAGCGATCGTTCTGCTGAAATTGTTCAATCTTACAGCGCCAGTGATCCCCGAATTCGACTGATTCAGCAGCCCAATGGGGGCGTGTGTAAGGCCCGAAATGCGGGGGTTGCCGCCGCGTCTCAAGGGAGTGATTATTTGCTATTTCTAGACGCAGATGATTGCCTCAAGCCAGAAATGCTAGAGACGCTGACAAGCCATCTTGATCAGCATTCAGAAGTCGGGCTAGTCTACAGCAATTTCATTGATATTGATGAGAATGGGGCAAGGGTTGATAAGCCACGCTTTCAGCGTTATGTTCCGACTCGTTTCGGACTCGGTTTGGTGCCCAACGACTATCCTGAAACCTCTTTTTTGAGCTTGTTGAGCGATATAGTGCTTCCTTCAGCAACAGTGCTGCGGCGATCGATTTACGAACAAACGCCGGGTTGGGATGAAACGTTTGGACAACAGTTTGAAGACGTTGATTTGTTTCTCAGGTTTGCTTTGCAATCTCAGTGCCACTATACGCATCAGCCTTTGATTGATTACCGTCGTCATGCTCAACAATCAAGCGTGGATGGCACAAATTATCTCAATCAGGCAAAGAAGCTGTATCGCAAGTGGATGGACTCATCGAGTTTAACCAGTGAGCAAAAGGCACTGTTTAGATGGGCCTACCGTTTCCGTGAAGGTAGAGTCGTTGCCTATCGAGGATGGCTAA
>JAYVFW010000287.1:0-12377 GCA_043772715.1 Phormidesmis sp.
CTACACTACGCAGTGTATGGACCCGCGCCAGATATAGTATCGTTTGATTTTGCGACCTGGAGCTACCGCCTTGTTACTGATCGGTTTTCAAGGCAAGAGCAGGGCAAAGTTGCACGCTCAACACTAATGGATAAAGCGGAGACTATGGCTACACCTAACAAGGGCTTGTAATGGATGGAATTCGAGTGGGATCAGCACAAAAACCAAGCAAACATTGCAAAGCATGAACTTGACTTTGAAGATGCACCCAGAGTTTTGAGACTACCACTCCGTATTTCCCTCGATAAACGGCAAGATTATGGGGAGGATCGATGGATTGGACTTGGAATACTTAATGGACGTGTTGTGGTTGTAGTTTTTACAGAACCAGAAGAGGGAACAATTCGGATCATTTCACTTCGCAAAGCTCTGCCTTATGAACGAAAGCGCTATGGACAATACCTCAGAGACGAATTGGGAGAAAGTTGACTCGCTCACAGAAGAGGAAATCGATACATCTGATATTCCTCCATTGACTGAGGAGTTCTTCAGCAAGTCGCGGTGGTGGAAACCTGTAGAGCCATTGAACATTCTTGTTCAAATAGATCCCAAGACACTCGCTTGGTTTCAATCTCAGGGCGAGGATTACGAAAAGAAGATGGCTGCGGCACTACGGATTTATGCAGAAGCCCACAAAGCATAGTTAAGCTTAGTGCAAGTGTCAGCCGCATAACAACCCCAATGCAGCGGACGTAAAAAGTCTTCTCACTTCGTTTCAGTCATATCTGTCGCCGCTGATTGGGAACGTTGGGCTGTCTCTCGCAAGGGGCGCAGAGTGTTGAGGTTTCCTATTTGTTTGCGTTTTTTCGATCGCAGCATCCCGATCGTTAATCAAGATACGTCTGTCGAAGGGGCAATGGTTGATGGTAGTAGTATCACAGCGATCGTTATACGCTGGAGCAAGCAAATCAAACGTGACATAATAAAGAAGAATCGTAGCTATTTAGAGAGGGAAATTCAGATGAACCTCGCCGATCTAAGAGCCAAAGTCTGGGAAGAAATCGAGCACGTCCCAGACGACAAACTCATCGAACTGTACCATCTTGTGCAGACCTTTCGACAGCTTATAGAACCCACGATCTCCGATACTATGTCTTTTGCGGGTTGCTGGAGTGACCTACCCGAAGACATCTACAGCGATTTTCTAAATGATTTGAGCGATCGCCGCCAACAAGCCTTCTCTGAGAGACGCACCCGTGAAGCTCGCCCTGATTGACACCGATATTCTGTCCCTGTTCTTTCGAGGTAAGCTTGCTGTTGTTGCCCGATTTCAAACTTACCTTGCCGAACACAGCCGCATTCAGATTAGCATTGTTACTTACTATGAAATCCTGAGTGGCTTAAAGCACCGTGATGCCCGACAGCAACTATCGCAATTTTTGGCGTTTACGGCACAAAACACTATTCTCCCTCTGACCATTGCATCTGTTCAGCAGTTCGTAGACTTCTACGCTACACCTCGTCAACAGGGTACACCAGTAGATGATATTGATTTACTGATTGCAGGCGTTGCGATCGCCAATAATCTTGTCCTTGCAACGCATAATCAACGCCACTTCAACCGTATTAAAGTCTTGGAGTTGCAAAACTGGAGCCAGTCGTAACTCAATTCAGCTACCGAGAGATTTGTAGGCACAGCAGCATAACCAATCATGCAGCAGAATAAAGACGATCGGCAGTAATGCGAAGTCTACTCGCTGCCGTTGAGCTTAACTTTGAAATGTATTACGGCTAGTCTTTAGATGCGATCGCTTCAACCAACGCTTCAACACTATGACTGAGACTGACGCTGAAGAAACCATTAGAGCCTCTCGCCGAGAAATTTAGAGCCGATCGTCATATTAAATCATCTAGAGTTACCTCGACTTCCTGACGATTGACTCATAGAATTGATTGCGGTGATACGATGGGATCATCATCGCAATTCCGACCGACTTACTGGGAATCACAGTTTCTCGGCTTTTGTCATCTGTATTTGCACTGCAAACGAGATGACTGACGGCTTGTCCCTCCTTACCGATCGCAGCAGCAGTCTAATGGTTATATCTTCGACACCCGACTCAATCACCACCCGCAAGCCTTCTAAAGTCGAAGGACTCAAAGATCGCAGTGACTTCTTGCGAGAACCTGTCGCGTCTGAGCTTTTAGAAGACACGACTCACTTCACTGAAGATGCGATTCAAATTCTCAAGTTTCACGGGTCTTATCAGCAAGACAATCGAGATAACCGCGCCAAAGGTCAAGAAAAAGACTATCAGATGATGCTGCGAACCCGCAGTCCGGGTGGGTTTATTCCGCCTGAGCTTTATCTGACGCTTGATCGGCTCTCTGATGACTATGGCAATCACACGATTCGAGCGACGACGCGGCAAGGCTTTCAGCTCCACGGCATTCTCAAGCAGAACTTGAAAGCGGCACTGGCAGCGATCGTTCGCAATATGGGCAACACGCTAGGCGCTTGCGGTGACGTGAACCGCAATGTGATGGCTCCTCCGGCTCCGTTTCGCAACCGCCCCGACTATCAATATGCCTATGAGTATTCGCACAAAATTGCCGACCTGCTGACTCCGCAGACGGGCGCTTACTATGAAGTCTGGCTGGATGGCGAAAAGGTTATTTCGGCTGAAGAGAATCCCGATGTGATCGCGGCGCGTCAAAAAAATGGCACGGGCACGATCGTTCATGACAACCCCGAACCAATTTACGGCACGCACTATCTGCCCCGTAAGTTCAAAATCAGCGTCACGGTTCCCGGTGATAATTCTGTTGATCTTTACTCGCAGGATATTAGCTTAGTCGTCTTGACGAATGGGCAGGGCGAACTAGAAGGCTTCAACGTGTTTGCGGGCGGCGGTTTGGGACGAACCCACAACAAAGAAGAGACGTTTCCTCGATTGGCAGATGAGATCGGCTATGTCGCCAAAGATGATGTCTATGACGCGGTGAAAGCGATCGTCGCCACTCAGCGCGATTATGGCGATCGCACCGATCGTCGTCACGCGAGAATGAAATATCTGATCGAAGACTGGGGCGTTGAGAAATTCCGCACCAAAGTCGAAGACTATTTTGGCAAACCGTTTGAACCTTTTAAACCCTTACCCGAATTCAAATATTTGGATTTCCTGGGATGGCATGAGCAAGGAGACGGCAAGCTGTTTGTCGGAATTTCGGTCGAGAACGGTCGCGTCAAAAACGAAGGCGCTTTTCAACTCAAAACTGCCTTGCGCGAAATTGTTGAGAAGTTCAATCTGCCGATGCTGGTCACGCCCAGTCAAAACTTGATTCTCTATGAAATCGATCCTGCTCAAAAGTCTGAAATTCAGCAGATTTTAACTCGCTGCGGCATCAAGCGCGAAGACGAAATCGATACGCTATTGCGCTACTCAATGGCATGTCCGGCTTTGCCAACGTGCGGGTTGGCAACCGCCGAATCAGAACGAGTCATTCCGACCATTCTGGAGCGCATCCGGGCACTGCTGATCCAAGTCGGACTGCCTGATGAATCGTTTATCGTCCGCATGACGGGATGCCCGAATGGATGCGCCCGTCCCTACTTGGCAGAGCTTGGCTTTGTCGGCAATGGAACTGACACTTATCAGATGTGGCTGGGCGCTTGCCCCAATCAAACTCGACTGTCTCGCGCCTATGTCGAGAAGCTGCACATTGACGACTTAGAAACTTTTCTAGAGCCGCTCTTTGTTTACTTTAAGCAGTCCCGCGCCGATCGAGAAAGCTTTGGCGATTTCTGCGATCGCGTCGGCTTTGATGCGCTGCGGCAATTTGTCAGCACCTATCAGTCCGATAGCTTCGATGAGATCGTGACGGTTTCGACCAATGACTTTGAAGAGGTTGAATCGGCTGAAGCGGATCAGGTGACGATGAAATCTCGGCACCGAGTTAGCGTTCGTCGTGAGATTTATACACGGCTTCAGCAAGCGTCTAAAACCCAAGGCAAACCGATTACTGAACTTGTGGCGGCAGCGCTAGAAACTTATCTCGCTAACACCGATTCTTAGGAACTGCGATCGGACTGTCTGCTGTTTGGGTAGGAGTGTTTAATTCGCTCCTACTTTTTTATTAGACCTCCTGCATGAATCCGGAAACGCTCCCTAAATCCCCCAGAATTGGGGGACTTTGAACTCGTGGTTCTCCCAGAATTGGGGGTTAGGGGGCGAGATCTCAGGGTAGTTACGTCACGAATTTTATTCATGCAGGAGGTCTATTGAAATTCTCAGGGATTCAAAATGGCTCAGTTGCAAAGGCTTGTGATCACTAATTCTCAAATTGATCAGCAGCAGATTTTTTTGACGGCTGAACAACAGCATTATTTGAATCGTGTACTCAGGCTACGATCGGGTGATCAGTTCATCGCCATGAACGGACAAGGACAAGGCTGGTTAGCGGCTTTGGAACTCGATCGCGCACAAATTCTAGAACCCATTCACGCTCATTCTGAACTGCCGATTTCGGTTACTTTAGTGCTGGCACTCCCCAAAGGAAACGGGTTTGATGATGTCGTGCGGCAGGCAACAGAATTGGGCGTGACTTGCATTGCGCCTGTGATCAGTGACAGAACCCTGCTCAACCCCAGTGCCAATAAGTTAGAACGCTGGCGGCGCATCGCTCAAGAAGCCGCAGAGCAATGTGAGCGTCAGATCGTGCCTGAGATTTTAGATCCAGTTTCCTGGAACGATCGCCTACTAATACAACCGTCTAATTCCGATACCTGCCGCTTAATCTGTCTCGCACGGGGCAACTCGCCGCATTTGTTGGATTATTTGAACCAGTCGGTTTTTTCTTCAATCACACTCGCGATCGGACCTGAAGGCGGCTGGACAGATGCCGAAATTGCCGGGGCGATCGCGGCAGGTTATCAGCCTATTTCTCTCGGTCGTCGCGTGCTTCGAGCTGTGACTGCTCCGATCGTGGCGCTCTCGCTAGTTGCAGGAGCCTTGGAAAGAATGAAGAATGAAGAGTGAAGAATGAAATAGTCCTTCTCGCTGAGTCAAAAATGCTGGATCAAATCGCCGCCGCTTTCGATCGCCAAGACTATCGCACTGCCGCGAAGTTGCTCAAAGAGTTCTTGCACGAATCGCCTCAAAATCCTTTTGGGCAGATTTATCGAGGGCGGCTCTATGAAGTGTCGGGCAAATCAGAGGCAGCCGAAGCGATTTATCGTCAACTCTTGCGAGATGTCGTCAATCCCAAAATCGCGACTCAGGCTCGGCAAGGCATTCAGCGACTCGAAGCCCTGACTCAAACTCGCCAACAAGCCGCGATCGCCGCCGCCACCGCCGATCCCAGAAATGCCGAACTGGGGATGTTAGTTTTAGAGGCAATTAGCAGCGATATCCGCACCACATCGGCGCAAAACTTTGCCCGGATTATGCAGCTAGATGCTTACACCGCGCGGCTACAGATTCCCCATCGCGGCTGGCGGCTCTATCGAACGGGGGCGATCGGAGAACTTCAACTCTATGGGCAGCAGCTTAGAGCGGCTGAGATTCCAGTATTTTGGACACCATTGAATGCGCTTCAAACGCTGCAAGTCTTTCAAGTCCAATATTTTCAGGAGTATCAGCCCAACGCCATCGCCGTTTGTCAAAATGAGCAAGATCAATTGGGTTCTCTCAGTTTTGATTGGGCAGAAGTGACGCAGCGCGTTGAAGGACGATTGCCGATTTTTGAGCAAGTTGTGGATACCGATGCGCGACAGAGAACGCAGCGACAGCGCAAAGAACAAACCCAAGACTATGCTCATATTTGCGATTTACATCTTCCTAAAAGACGCTGCATTTTGCGAATCTGTGACTTAAACTATCAGTTTCACCAAGGGATTGCTTTTTCAACCGCAGATGCCAGCGCGATCGGGCAAACCACCAATCGCATTCACTGGAATAACTTACTCGCGTTTCTCAATTATCAACTTCCTGATCAACCTGTTTGGTCAGAGTTCACGCCTTTTGCAGAAACTGCGATCGAGTTTCCTAACCTGCTCAAGCGCCTCAAGTCTCACGTTCATCTCTTTGGTCAAGACGCTAGCCCGTGGAATCCGGCGTTTCATCTCTATAGCGGGTTAGCGTTCTCAAAAGATTTCTGAAGTTTAGTCCCTGAGATGGAGGCTGAAACCAGACCCGATTAACGACAATGCTACTAAGAGAATTAAAGAAACTTTGGGTTAGAAAATTTCTATGAACATCGTGCGATTCATCTTAGCGATCGTCTTGCCGCCTCTGGCTGTTTTTCTCAACAGTGGCATTAGTTCAGCGCTTGTGATTAATATCTTGCTGACGCTCTTGGGCTGGGTTCCGGGCATCATTCACGCGGTCTGGGTGCTTCAAAAAACAGAAGAGCGTAGAACAGAAACTTATTAGTGATTAGAAAGCATCCCGATCGTCAGACCGAGATGCTTTTTAGTGATCATATGGAAACTCAAAGCATTTAGTTTGACTTCATGCCGCGAGCCATATCTAAGTAGGAATTCATGTTTGCGCCAGGGCGACGACGAGTGCCATTGCTTGTGGGCATCAGATATTTAGTTGCAAACTCAACAGACGCTTCCGGCTTGGGAGCGACTGCGACTGCTGCGGGAGCCTTCTCTTCGACATGCTTTAGGGCAACTGGGGCAGCGCCGTTGCTAGATGCCGCAGCCGCTAATTGCTCCGGCTTAGAAGACTGTTTCGGGGTCGGTGCTGCTTCGCTAGTCATGGCAACCAGTGCAGGGCTAGCTTCGGCTTTGGGTGCGCTGATGGCTGGCTTTTTGTCGGCTTCAGCATCGTCCATTTCTAGAAAATAGCCGGAGCTTTTTCGAGTTTTAGGAGCGCTACCTTCGATAGATTTTTTGCCGCCGACAAGCCCGCCTAAAAAGGAAAAGATGCTGCTAAAGAGATTTTTGATGAGTTTAATAAGACTGCCCATATGTCACTGCTCCTGGGATGTTGGCTGATGTTGAGGTGCGTTGGAAATTTGCATGAATGGGGATCGCTGAGGCAAACCAATAATCTAAAACGGATAAATGATATGCCTTGCTGATCATATAGCGTCTGGTAGAATCTCGATCGGACTCGCGACAACTGTTAATTGATCGTTTTGTCTGACCTAATTGAAAGTAAGCTAGCAATAATTAAAGATTTCTCTTTAATTATCAGTCTTGATGAGATCTCCTTGCAAGACCCGGCGATGCGTTTTTTGAATCGAATTTGATTATTTTCAACAAAAAAGGACTTTGTTTAAAGCCCTTTCTCAAAGTTATGGAGTTCGATCGTAGGCTCAACTTCGATAAGACTGCGCCTTTGAATCATTCGAGAACAAACCTAGCAAGGGCCCTAAGACTGAGCCAAATATAAACCCCCCAGCATGTGCCCAGTAAGCGACTCCGCCGCCCTGCATACCGATGTTTGTCTTTACGCCTAGACTAGCGACCCCGTAGAGTGCCTGCTGGACAAACCAGATTCCTAAATAAAATATAGCCGGAATTCGTAGCGGCAAGAAAATAATTCCGAGCGGAACAATAGTTAGCACCTTCACTCGTGGAAATCGCAGAATATAGGCTCCCATCACACCTGCGATCGCGCCACTTGCCCCCAATGAAGGGATGCTAGACCCGGCTGAGAAGAACCACTGGCTCAAAGCAGCCAAGGCTCCACAAGCGATGTAGAAGAACAAAAACTTGATGTGCCCTAGCTGATCTTCGACATTGTTGCCAAAAATCCACAAAAACAGCATATTGCCTGCGATGTGCAAAAAGCCCCCATGCAGAAACTGAGAGGTGATGAGCGTAATCCATTCAGGAAAGCCAGAACTGCCCGCAGCACCTCCAAAACTTTCGCTTAACTCTCTAGGAATGACTGCCCAGGTAAAGAAAAACGATTCTAGTTGCTGGGGTGTCAAGCTTAACTGATAGATAAAAACTAAGACATTAGTGGCGATCAGCCCATACGTGACGTAGGGGGTAATGCGCGTTGGGTTATCATCGCTGATCGGAAACACGAAGATCTTTCCTCGACTATCATTTAGCAGAAAGATAACTGATTCCTAGCAGCTTGTCTGTTTGTCTATAGATAGATTTGCAGAATTAAAGCGGTTCACGGTTCTCTCAGGATCGTGGATTAAATAACCTGTCAATCTTGTGATCAACTCTCTTGATTTGTCATGGCTGAGATCTTCGCCCCCTAAGTCCCCCAACTTGGGGGATTTAGGGGGCACAAGCCGACTCAAACGGAGCCATCCACGAACTGATATCCACGCTAGTTGAGTCTGAGAAGTTGCACCTTAATCAATCCACGTTCCTTAGTTCAAGTATTGTGTCAACGCTTGAGCCAGCACTCGAACGTTAGGCTCCTTTAAGATTCCTAAATGATCACCGGGGATATCATGCACCTCTAATCCTTCGATCGCCAGATCTCCCCAGCCTAAACGCGGATCTGATTCCGCCGTGATACTGATCGCCTGATCCTGTGCCCGAAACAGCACGATCCGACCCGGATAGATTTCGGGAGCGTAGACTCCGCTTGCTTCCTGGTGATGTTGGGCATAAATCATGTCTTCTAATGCCATTGGAAAAGAACGACCGATCGTGCGATAAACCCAACGGTAAGCCTTTTCTCCGCTGGCATTTTTCAGACTTTTCTCTAAAAGGCGACGCTTGATTCGTGCCAGCCCTTGGGACGGCTTGAGTTGCAGAAAGCGGCTGCTATAGGCAAAGAGGCGCGATCGTAAAGGCAATTTCTGCCCAACCCCCGGCGCAGGCGTATCGAACACCCCTAGCAGTGACACCGTTTGACCCTGAGCGTGAAGCTGTTGCGCCATCTCAAAGGCAACTATTCCACCAAATGAGATCCCTACCAGTCGATAAGAGCCGTTAGGTTGCAGAGTCCGCAAATTTTCGATGTAGTGAGCCGCCAGTGCTTTCACGTCGTTGGGGGGCATCTCTTCATCGTCTAACATTTGAGAGGTCAACCCATAAAGGGGTTGGTCTTCTCCTAAATGGACTGCTAACGGACGGTAGAAGTTCAACCCTCTACCCATGACGTGAATGCCAAACAAAGGCGGCTTAGATCCCTTGGGCTGGAGGGGCACGATCGACGACACGGCGATCGAGTCTTGTTGCAGCAAAATCGCCTGTTCTCGAATCGTCGGAGCCTGGAAGAACGCGATTACAGGCAGCTTTCTCTGGTAAGTTTGCTCAATGCGATGCACGATTTGAGTGGCCAGCAGCGAATGTCCGCCCAGGTCGATGAAGCGATCGATAACTCCGATCGGATGAATGCCTAACACCGCTTCCCAGATTTCGGTCAGTTTCTGCTCCCACTCGTTGCTAGGCGGAACAAAGGTTTTGAGGCTGACCAGGTTTTCAGCCGTGGGTAACGGCAAGGCACGGCGATCGACCTTACGATTGGGGTTGAGTGGCATCTCATCGAGTACGACAAAGGCAGAAGGCACCATATAGTCGGGCAGGTTTGCCTGGAGAAATTGACGAATGGACTCGATCGTAGAATCCGATTTCTTGGCTAACACCAGGTAAGCAACCAGACTTTTTTCGCCGTTTGCTAGTTGATGTGCCATCACAACTCCTTCAGAGACGCTAGGTGCCTGACGAAGAGCGGCTTCGATGTCGCCTAGCTCGATCCGAATGCCGCGGAGTTTGATTTGAAAGTCGGAGCGACCCAAAAATTCAAGATTGCCATCGGGGTGAAAGCGTCCCAGATCGCCCGTCCGATAAAATCGCTGGCTGTCGATCGTCACAAACTTCTCTTGGGTGAGGTCTTCACGATGGAGATAGCCGCTGGTTACCCCTGCGCCGCCGACATAGATCTCGCCAGCTACCCCGATCGGAACTAAATTTTGATCCAAATCATAAAGGCGTAGGCTGACGTTATTAAACGGTTTTCCAACTCGACTTTTGGTAATGACGTGATTTCTAGAAACCGGATAAGCTGTACACAGCGAAGATACCTCGCTACAGCCATAGAGAACGGCAACGGCTGCATTTTGGAATACATTCTTTAACGTTTCTAACAAATCGGGCGCAACAGTGTCGCCTCCGGTAAATATATGCTTGAGACGACGGAATTTTGTTAAATCTAACTGGTTGTCTTGAATGTAGATCAACAGTTGTCGCATCAAACTTGGAACTGTGTGCAGCATGGTCAACTGTTCTAAAGTTTGAGTCAGTCGCTCAAAGTCGAGAATGTGTTCTCGCTCAAGAATGACCAGCGTTCCGCCTGCTGCCAAAGGGGACAGTAGCTCAAACAGAGAAATGCTAAACGTAAACCGAGCGATCGCAGGCATGACATCGTGACGATCGAAGCCGAGGCGATCTTGCGTCGCGAGAATATAATTGACTAAATTGCGATGACTCGCCGCGACTCCTTTCGGCGCTCCAGTCGTGCCAGAAGTGTAGATAATGTAGGCAGTCTGATCGAGGAGAATTGCAAGAGCTGGGTTGTGAGTGGGGAATGGATGAATGCTATCCCACTCGCGATCGAGGCAAATCGTCTGTATCTCTTGGGGCAAACTGGACAGCAGGGGAGCCTGTGTCAGCAAAATGGCTGCGTCTGTATCGTCCAAAATCATCGCCAAGCGCCCTGCGGGATGAGTCGGATCTAACGGCACATAGATGCCACCTGCTTTGAGAATGCCGAGCAAACACACTGCAATCTCTAGCGATGGCTGAATGCAAACCGCTACTCGATCGCCCGGTCGAATACCTTTGTGGGTCAGGAAATGGGCAAGCTGATTGGCGCGTTGATTCAGTTCTGCATAAGTGAGATGCTGTGACTTAAACCGCAGCGCGATCGCGGTTGGATATTGAGCCGCATGAGCTTCAACATGTCGATAGATGGGAATTTGGGGATAGTTGGCTGGCTGACTGTTCCACTCCACAAGCAGTTGGTGTTGCTCTGGTTGGGTTAATAGTGGCAGTGGCGCGATCGGGCAGTCTAAGTCAGTAAGCATTCCTGTCAACAACACCTGAAAATGACCTGACAGTCGCTCGATCGTGTCTGGGTCAAACAGGGCTGCGTTGTATCTAAAAAAACCTGAGATGCTGTGCGTTGATTGAAGAATAGTGAGATGTAAATCTGGACTGTCAGTAAATTGACAAAGGTGTTGCTTGAATTCTTCTAACTGTTGGTCTTTGTCTTCAACATCAGGAACGTTTTCTATTAAGGTGACGATTACAGAATGATTTGATAACCATTTAGGTTTTTCTGACGGTTGTGATTTCCAAACACTCTCTTGAGATACTAACGTGAGTGTTTTACAAATATCATTAGCCAGTGTTCGACTCTTTAGCCGACTGTGTAAGTCAGCAGATAGTTCTGCAATGTGATGTTGATCGCTTTCTCTGTTAGAGAGAATTAACCCTAAGCTGATCTTCTCTTGTTGCGTGTAGCGATAAAGCAACGTCTTAAAGGCTGCCAAAATGATCGATCGTGCCTCGATCGTGCCCTGAGTCTGCGTGGCGAGAGATTGGACTAAGCGATCGGGCAGCGCAAACACCTGATAGGCAGGTTGATCAGGAGTCGAAGCCAGTTTGGGGCGATTGACGGGTAACTGTAGCTGCGATCGCGCTTCAAGAATGGGAGGCGCTGCGATCGTCTCTTGAACATCACTCGTGCCTTGATGGTGCAGAGACGTAGAAAGATTCAGCGAGATAAATGTTTTGTTTGTAACGACCACGACAGAACTCCTAAGTTTACAGGGCACGACTTGCTTCAATACGCTTCAAAACATGGCTCCGTCACTTCTCTAATCGCTACTGGATCTCTAATCGCTACTGGCACAGTGCAGTGACTCATCAAAAAACATTAGAAGTTGGGACTGACTTTGAAGAGCTGACGTATCTACAAAATAGACTTCCTGCACGAATCCGGGAACGCCCCCTAAGTCCCCCAATTCTGGGGGACTTTGAACTCCGGTTCCCCCAGAATTGGGGGTTAGGGGGCGAGATCTCAGGGTAGTTACGTCGAGAATTTTACTCATGCAGGAGGTCTAATGAATGATCCACATTGAGAAACTAATCTAAGTGCTATTAGCTAGGGAACTTAACACTTTTATTCGTGTGAGTCTCAATGTTTATGCATAAGCTTCATGCAAACAATACAAGCAGTTGACGATTTTTATAGAAGAACTAGCTAGAAGAAAGCCTTCTATTACTTGTAGATAGTGGATCGCGTCTGAGTGTAAGGTGCGATTTCTTAAGTTAAGAGTGCATAAAATTGCTATAAAGCAGAATTTCACTAGTTAGTAGTTGCAAGTGTTGAATTATCGGAGATTACAATTTGCAGAAGATTTGGCATAAAGAGCGAGATTTAACCTTGTCTTCATAGAAGGAT
>JAYVFW010000288.1:0-4090 GCA_043772715.1 Phormidesmis sp.
CCCAAAGCTTAACTCCACAGGCACCGACAAACCTTTCTTTCTGCTGCCGAGCGTCGATCAACACCCTTGCCCTTCCCCCGAATTGGCGCGATATCTCGAAGCCGATCCACCCGAAACTTGGGACTGGCAGTATTGGGCGATCGATTGCTATCGCTGTGTTGTTCCGATTAAGACCAGTGGCACTCAGAGTCCTACGGCTCCCAATGTGATCAAACTCCTGAATGAGCTGCATTTCCTAGCGTTGCATAATCTCGCAGATGTGCAATTTGGAGCAGATTTACTCTTTTGGTATCACTACACGCAATTCTTCAAGCACGTAATTCTCAACGATCGCTACATTCCATCGCTGAAATACCGATCGCTACCTATCCCAAAGCGCAAAAGTAAAGCCACATCAGAGTTTGAACTCTATCCAGGTTGGGAAATCCTCTCGATGGATTATGAGTCCGAACTGGGGCAGTATGCCGAGCGGATGCCGTTGCTGTGTACGATGGGCTTTCACACGTTGCCTACTCAACCACAGATGCGCGATCGCGCGACTCTGCTTCGCCACTTCTCAGAAGTCATCCTTCACGAAATCATTACCCATACTCCAATCACGACAGCTTTTGAGAAACAGATTGCAGACACTCTCATTAGCGGTTGTCTTCAAAGAGAAGCACCCCAACGTAATCAGGATTTAGAACAGTATCAGCAATGGCAAGTTTGGCGCGATCGGATTGCTCAAAGTCAAGCTGATCTGCCCTTTCATCTGTGTTTCCAACTTCAGTCCCCCTCAGAATCAAACGATCCTTGGATACTGGAGTTCCAGGTTTCTGCACGGCAAGATCCCTCAGTCAGAGTGCCCTTGGCAGATTATTGGAACGCTGCATCGCCAAAGCGAGAAACACTGCTAAAACAGTTTGGACAAGACTTTGAACAACAGTTGTTAATGCAACTCGGTTACGCCGCACGAGTCTATCCTAAACTCTGGGCAGGACTCGATACCGATCGCCCGATTCAAATCTTACTCAGTCTCGAAGATGCCACTGCTTTTCTGCAAGAGACGGCTTGGGTGCTAGAAGATGCAGGCTATAAAGTGATTGTTCCGGCTTGGTGGACACCGCAAGGATGGAAACGAGCCAAGATCCGAATGCGGGCGGGTGGTGGCAAAAAGAGTAGCAGTGGCAAAAGTAAAAGCTATTTTTCAGCCGCATCTGTGATTGACTATCAATATGAGTTGTCGATCGATGGCGAACCTGTTAAAGAACAGGAATGGCAACAGCTTGTGCAATTAAAATCATCACTGGTGCAATTTCGCGGACAATGGATTCAACTCGACAAAGACAAGATGCAGCAAATGCTGGAGTTTTGGAAAAAACACAAGAACGATAATCCAGAATTGAGCTTGCTCGACTTGATGAAATTATCCACAGCAGGCAGCGACGGAATCGAGTTAGAAGTGGCTTATGATTCGACCTTATCTACGATGTTGAGTCAACTCAATGATAAAAGTCAACTCGAAGTGTTGCCCGATCCCAAACAGTTAAATGGCACTTTGAGAGCCTATCAAAAACGTGGAGTTTCGTGGTTACATTACCTGGAAAGCTTAGGACTCAATGGCTGTCTTGCCGATGATATGGGGATGGGCAAATCTTTTCAAGTGATTGCGCGATTAGTGCAAGAACGGGAAGCACTCCCGAAAACCCATAAAAATTCTCCGCCGCTTCCGCCAACTTTGTTGATTGCGCCCACATCTGTAATAGGAAACTGGCAGAAGGAGATTGAAAAGTTTGCGCCCCATTTACGATCGCTACTTCACCACGGTAGCGATCGCATT
The DNA here is from genome assembly GCA_043772715.1 of Phormidesmis sp. Taxonomy (GTDB): domain Bacteria; phylum Cyanobacteriota; class Cyanobacteriia; order Leptolyngbyales; family Leptolyngbyaceae; genus Phormidesmis_A. The sequence continues at coordinate 1,820 of JAYVFW010000288.1, forward strand.
CAAACAGCCGACGAGTTTCGACGGGCGATCGCAGACCACGACGTAATCATCACCTCCTACACGCTGATTCGCAAAGACATCGCCTTTCTTTCAGCTATGACGTGGCAGCGCATCGTGATTGACGAAGCCCAAAATATCAAGAATCCCAAAGCCGCGCAAACCAAAGCGATTCTCAAACCTCCAGCGCCACATCGGCTGGCACTAACCGGAACACCCGTAGAAAATCGGCTCTTGGATCTGTGGTCGATTCTCAACTTCCTTAACCCCGGTTACTTGGGCAAAGAGACGCAGTTTCGGCAAGCGTTTGAGACTCCGATTCAGAAGAACAACGATCGCTTGAAATCAGCAGCCTTAAAGCAACTCGTCGAGCCATTCATTCTCAGACGAGTCAAAACTGATCCCGCGATTATTCAAGATTTGCCCGATAAAGTTGAACAAAAACTCTTCTGCAATTTGACCAAAGAACAAGCCTCACTTTACGAAGCAGTCGTGAAAGATGTCGTGAAGCAGTTAAAAGATGCAGAAGGAATTCAGCGCAAGGGCATGATGTTGGCGACATTAATGAAACTCAAACAGATTTGCAATCACCCGATGCAGTTTCTTCAAGATGGCAGTGAGTTTTTACCGGAGCGATCGCATAAACTCCAACGTCTCAGCGAAATGATTGAAGAAGCGATCGCCGAAGGAGAAAGTTTACTCGTCTTCACCCAATTTGCAGAAATCGGAGCCGCATTAGAAAAATATCTTAAACACCAACGCTATAAAACATACTATTTACATGGAGGCACTGCCCGACCGAAACGAGAAAAAATGATTGCAGAATTTCAAGATCCAGACATCGAACCATCGATCTTTATTCTGTCACTCAAAGCAGGCGGAGTCGGGATTACGCTCACTAAAGCGAATCATGTCTTTCACTTCGATCGCTGGTGGAATCCGGCAGTAGAAGATCAGGCAACAGATCGCGCTTTTCGGATTGGACAAAAGAAGAATGTCTTTGTACATAAATTCGTGGCGATCGGCACCCTCGAAGAACGCATCGATCAGATGATCGAAGATAAAAAGAAATTAGCAGGTGCGATCGTCGGTTCTGATGAATCTTGGCTCACAGAACTCAACAACGAAGCCTTTAAACAACTGATTACCCTCAATCGCAAAACGGTATTGGAGTAAAGATCATGGCGCAATTATCCAAAACTTGGTGGGGCAACAAATTTATCGAGGCGCTGGAAACATTCACCGATGCTGGGCGCTTGAGTCGGGGACGATCGTATCGCAATAGCGATCGCATTCGCAAACTTGATATCACCAATGGTGTGATTACTGCCGAAGTTCGAGGCAATATAAATCCTTACTTTGAGGTGTACAAAGAACCGATTTATAAGATTGAGATTGTGATGGATTCGATCAGTCCAGCCCAGTGGACGAAAGCGATCGCTTACATCGCCTCTAAAGCCAGTTTCATTTCTAAACTGTTGCTAAATGAGATGCCCGATAACATCGAGGATGCATTCACGCAACTGAAGCTCAATCTGTTACCCAAATCGCAAAAAGACTTTAGCACCGATTGTTCTTGTCCTGATTACAGTAATCCTTGCAAACATATTGCAGGAGTCTATTATCGGGTTGCCGCAGAACTCGATCGCGATCCCTTTTTACTGTTTGAACTTCGGGGAATTCCCCGCGAAAAGCTGCGATCGGAACTGGCAAAAACGCCCCTTGGACAGGCTCTTGCCGCCGAACTCGATATCCAGGCAACACCCCCTCGATCGGCAGATTCGTTCTACACTCGCCCCACCCTGCTGCCAGTGTCTACCGAAACCTCGTTAAAGGACTTCTGGCAGGGTGCCAAGCCGTTACCGAAAGAGATTGAGCGTCCGCCTCAGAGCAGCGTGTCTGGGATTTTGGTGAAGAAGCAGGGAGACTTTCCGCCGTTTTGGAATAAAGACCAATCGTTCATTGGGGTGATGGAAGAATTTTACGATCGCGTCAAATCCAAAAACAAAGACTTACTTTGACCCCTGAATTGTTTTAACTGCGATCGGATCGGTTGGCGATCTATCATCCGATGATTGCGATCGCCTGTTGATGTACGCAACAAATCTGCGAGAGGACACAGCAGTGCTATGTCCCTACAATGCCCTCTCGCGATCGTTAAATTTGGATGCTGTGACTACAACGCTTTAGCAGGTTCTAAGCCCAACTCTAAAAGCAAGCGATCGCTATCGACATATTCGTCAACCATTTGACAGATACATTGAAACTTAATCG
>JAYVFW010000289.1:0-12337 GCA_043772715.1 Phormidesmis sp.
AAGAAATAGAGGCAGTTTAGTTTGGGCATTAGACTTCCTGCACGAATCCGGGAACGCCCCCTAAATCCCCCAAAATTGGGGGACTTTGAACTCCGGTTCTCCCAAAATTGGGGATTGGGGGGCGAGATCTCAGGGTGGTTTACGTCGAGAATTTTATTCATGCAGGAGGTCTATTGACTTTCGATCGAGCCAGAAACAATTGGATCATGTTCAGCAGATTCTCAAATAAGCTAGGCGACAACAATCGAATCAATCCGAGGTAGACAGCAGCCCCAAGCAAAGAATTTACTAGCACGATTAAGATGGGAATGTTCGCGATCAAGAGTAGAATCTGGCGAACTAATAGAATGACGATCGACATCAAAATAGTGCTTGCTAAAGGGACAGCGAACTGCTTTAGGTAAGTCAGAACAGGAACCTGAATTAAGCGACTGACTGCCCACTGTCCGATCGGAAATACCAGATAGCCGCGAATCACAAATGCTGCTGCGACGGCGACGATTCCCCAATGCACCGCGATCGAAAACCCAATCAAATTTAGCGTCACAGACAGCAGCGATAGCCACAGGTTCCAACTCGGTTTACCCATTGCGATAAACACTGAGCTTTTAAAAAAGCCAATTGACTGAAAGATGCCTGCTAGAGCTAACACTTGCAACACTGGAATTGAGGGCAACCACTGTTTACCAAAAATCAGCACAACTAGTTCAGGAGCGAGCACTGCTACCCCTATAAAGACCGGAAAGGCAATCAGACTAGTCAGTTTAGTTGTGATATAAAACGCCTGACGAAACTGCTCTAGGTTGTTTTGCAAACGAGAAAAAGTTGGTAGTGCAATCTGCTGGATTGTTTGTACGAGCAATTGCTGCATGACAGTTAAGATGCGGTAGGCGATCGAGTAGTAGCCCAGCGCGATCGCGCCCAAAAAATAACCGATCAGCAAATCATCAGCCCGACTGTTAAAGAAGTTCAAAAAGTTGAAGCCGACGATGGGAAATCCAACCTGAAACAGTTCCCAAAAGCGGGCACCCGAAAATCTGAGTTTTGGTCGCCACGAACTCGCCCTCCACAACAAGACAACACCGACCAGCTCTTGCACAATCTGTTGAGCAACAAGGCTCCAAACGCCGAACCCAGATAGCGCCATTGCAATGCCAACTGCACCGCCAGCGATCGTGCCGACAAGAACGCGAGTTGCCGTCGCTTTGAAGTTAAAGGCGCGTTCAAGCAAGGCTTGCTGCACGTTGCCACAAGCGGTAATCAAAAACAGCAAAGAGAGCGCTTGCAAAATCGGCACCAGCAGCGGCTGACGAAATCCGGCTGCAACCCAATTTGCCCCCGTGAAGGCAATCAAAAATAAGCCCAGACCGATCGTCAGACTTGACCAAAAGGCCGTATTGATGTGGTCAGGCTCTAAATCCTGCCGCTGAATTAAGCTTTGGGCAAATCCTTGCTGCAAGAAAATTTGCAGCAGCGCGAGGAAGATGTTTGCCATTGCCACTAGCCCAAAGGCTTCAGGGGTCAGCAGTCGCGCTAGCAGAAAAAAGACGAGCAGCGACCCCGCTTGACTGCCCCAATTCTGCACGGCAGACCAAAAAACCCCTTTTATCGCTTGCTCTCGAATGCTCATCTACTTACGCCAAAGCCTCAGAGGAGTGGGAGCGAGTGGGATAATCGGCTCGAATCTGCTGGTAGAGATCGATGAAGCGATCGGTGCGCTTCGCTTCGCTAAAGTGCGTTAAGGCGCGTTGTCGTCCAGCCTGCCCCACCTGTTCCGCGAGAGGGCGATCGCGCAATAGCCACAGCAGAGGAACCGCGATCGCGTCCACCTCTCCGGGCGAAACCAAAAATCCGGTGACGCGATCTTGAACAATCTCTGGCTGACCGCCGACTGCGCTGGCAATTACGGCTGTTCCGCGCATCATCGCCTCGGTCGAGACATTGCCAAACGGCTCTTCCCACTGCGACGGCACGACCTGCACCCAAGCCGATTCAAACTGCCGCTCCATCTCAACAAAGGGCAGATGTCCTAGCCATGTTACAGAATCGCTGATGCCCAATTCTGCTGCCAGGGTTTGCAGAAAGTTCGCTTCGCTGCCCTGTCCGGCAATCAGCAGTCGCGCTTGGGGAATCTGCGGCAAAACTTGAGCAAACGCCCGCAGCAACCCTTCAACACCTTTTTCAGGCACGAGCCGTCCGGCAAAAACAACAATGGGCGGGTCTTGCAAAGCGGGGCGCATCGGACGTTCGGGCACGCCGTTATGAACGACTTCAACTGGAGAGATGCCTTCGGCTTCGAGTTTGGCTTTCATGCCGTAGCTGAGGGCGACAACGCGATCGAACGCCGATCTCCAACGTAACCAAAGCTGCCGTTGCAGCATCAGCGGCAGCCAAGATTGCGCCGTCAGACAGCCCGATCGCCAGCAGGCTGCCCCCGCAGCAAACTCGCACGAACTGCCGTCTGGCAGCACCTTGGTACCGAGCGGACAGATCGCTTTATAAACTGCCGTTTGATACAGACAAGGCAGATCGCGCAACAGCGGCAAAATCAAAGGTGATAGTTGCCACATAAACATACGTACGTGCACAACATCCGGCTGAAAGTCGCGTAACGCTTGCCGCAGCGTTAAGTAGGCTGAAGGATTCGCCACCTGTGACAGAACTTGCAGCTTGCTGGTCGTGCCGAAGCAGGCATCATCGGACAACAGCGGGCTTTCGACCATCTGCGCCCGACTCGTCAGCAGACGTACCTGATGGCCGCGATCGCGCAGACCCTGCCGCAGCGAGAGCATTTGCAGTTCGGCTCCGCCTGTTGCCGTGCCATAGTCATGCAGCAGCAGAATTTTCATGCGTCTCCTGGGCATCAGGAAGGGTGCTCGCAGGCGCGAGGTGCTGTTTGGCGTAGCGATCGGTGAGATAGCGATTCAGGCGCTTTTCGATCGGGGCCAGCAGCCCATACATCACGACTTTTTCGAGCCAGCGGTTGCGAATGCCGAAGGTGAGACGGTGGACGATCGGCATTAAAATTGTTCTGCGGCGATGACAGCCCAGCGCCTTATATTTCTGTTTGAAGTAGCCGTCTTCTGCCAAATCCCACTTCTGCCGCAAGTGGCTCAGACTCTCTAGCTCCCAAGCATCGCTCCAGCGCAGCATATATAAGCGCCAGTCGCTCAAAGCCAGCGACGATGCAGGAACGTAAGTGGCAAGACAGTCTGGCTCAAAGTAAACGGTGCCGCCTGCTTGAGCCACCGTCATACAGAAGTCAACGTGCTCTCTGGTGTTGAGCATGGCTTCATCAAATTTGCCGATGCGATCGAAGATTTCGGTACGCACTAGGGCACAGTGAAATTCGCAAAGTTCAGTTTGGCGACGCTGAAGCCGCGATCGCACCTTTGCCACAGGCTGACCGTGTTGATACATCTTTTCGCGCAGGCGATTTCTGCCCTTGACATCGCGAATCACGCGAGACTCGCCGCCCGCAAAGTGAATGTTTTCATGCAGTGGCAGAAACTGACACATCAATGGGCCAACCACCGTCGCATCAGTTTCGTTTGCACAGTTCACCAACGCCTCTAACCAGCCTGGAGTCACGATGACATCGTTGTCCACAAATACAACATATTTGGTGTCAACTCTCGCTAAACCCAGATTGCGAGCGTGATTAGGAGAAAGATAGTAGTCCGTGCGAACTAGCTCAAATCCTTTTTCCTGAGCTTGTGCTTTGAGATATTGCTGTATCTGCGGCGGCGAATTGCCATCTACGTAAATTAGTTTGTGTGGCATCTGCGTGTAAGTAAAGATGCTCTCTAGCGATTCGCAAGTATAGCTAAATCGTTCTCGTGGCGTTACCACGATCGTTACTTCAGTCATCAACGTGAAACCTCCGATTGATACAAGTGGTTCAAGTTATGCAGCGGTCGATGCTTCGAGCTGCAATTTTTCTTCAGCAAGCTTTTGCTTTGCCGATGTCCACTGTTCTTTGGTGAACTCTTCGTGATAAGAACGTTCGACATTCACCGTCCACAAATCATGTTCTTCACCCAAGATATTTTGCACCGCCAGCATTGCCGTCAGCATTGAGTGATCTTGATTGTTGTAGCGGTGCATTCCGTTTCTGCCAACAGTTTGCAGGTTCTCAAAGGTTTCGAGATATTCTTGAATCACCTGCAAATGCTGACGATATTCACCGTCGTAAACCGGGTAGGCTTTATGTTGCCGAATCACGGTGCCATCTTGAACGTCACCCGGTTCAACCCCGATTTTTAACGCGATCGCTTCTTGGGTTGCTAGCTCAATCAACTCTGCGTTCGATCGCTGCCACAAATCGTCCCCTTCGCTGCAAAAATATTCCATTCCCAAACAGGTTTTACCGACTTCAGGAACCATTGCGGCACTCCAGTTCTTGAAGTTTTGAATCCGTCCCACTTTGAATTCTGGACTGTGAATATAAATCCAGTTATCGGGAAACAAATGATCGCGATTCACAATTAGCGACACAATCAGAAAATCGCGGTATTTCAAGCCTTTTGCTGCGGCTAAAACTTCTGGCGGCGGCAGCGGATCGAGGCGGTGCAGCAGCGCGGTCACAGGCATCGTAGAAATGAACTGATCGGCGGCAATCTGCTGAGTTTCACCGTTCTGCTCGATCGTGATGCTCTTGATGCGCGTGCCCGATCGCTCAATGCGCGTCACGGCTGTGTTGAGTTGAACTATGCCGCCTTTTTGCTCAACCAATTCTTGAGTGCGTTCCCACATCATCCCCGGTCCCAAAATCGGGTAGTCGAATTCTTTGATCAAGCTTTTTGCATTCTGGCTACCAAACAAAGCGTTAGTCACGGCTCGCTTCAGCGACATACCTTGAATGCGCTGTGCGGCCCAGTCGGCGCGGATTTGGTTGCAGGGAATCCCCCAAACTTTTTCGGTGTAGGTTTTGAAGAAAGTGCGGTAAAGGCGATCGCCAAAGCGATCGGTCACCCACTCCTCAAATGTTTCCGGCGGAGGGGTCAGGTTGAACTTAGATTTGAGTTTAGCGGTGAGATAACTCAGCAAAATCAACAAGCTGTTAAAAAGTCCCAAGTTTAACAGCGTATTGAACAGCGAAAGCGGATAGTCGTAGAACTTTCCCCGGTAATAAATGCGCGACATGCGGGGCACTTGAATAAACTCTTTATCGAGAATTTCATGCCAAAATTGTTCAACCTGCGGCACTTTAGTAAAAAAGCGATGTCCACCAATATCAAACCGATAGCCTTTGTACATCTCGGTTCGGGAGATGCCCCCTACTAAGCTGGCTTGTTCCAGTACGATCGGCTGGATTCCACGTTTTACAAGCTCGTAGGCTGCTGTGAGTCCAGCCGGACCCGCACCAATAATCACAACAGGAGAACGATCAATGTGCATCTTGTTTAATTTATTTTAAAGAACTTTAAGCTTGAGAAAACCGAGCATGACTGGGTTTGTGCAGGCAGTAGCGCAGGGTGCCTAGCGCGAACGCAAAGCCGCCGTAGAGGAAGTAGAGCCAATGCCAAGGAATCACCCGCAACGCAAACCACCCGCCTCGCTTTTGGTAAAAAAAGCGGTAGACTGACCAGTTCAGGAATAAGAGTGCCAGACCGATCGCACTGGCAATGATCAGGGCGGGTAACCACCAGCAGGCCGCTATCAAGGCAATCAACAGCGCATAGGTCAAGAGCAAGCTAAGACGACTAGAATGGCTCAAGTTCAAGTCATTGTTGAATTGGCGATCGCGCCAAATTAGCTCTGTCCACGGCACTGCTCGGTAGAAAATCTCTGCTCTCAGGAGTGAAACAACTCTCCAGCACTTCAGATGCTTCACTTGGATCTGCTTACAAAGCTGAATAGAATAACCTGCTCTTTTTAAGCGGTAGCCTAGCTCAATATCTTCTACTGAGGGATACCTGTAAGCTTTATCAAAACCACCCAGCGTTAAGAACAGATCCCGACGAATGGCTCCACAGGCTCCCCAAAACGTCGAAGCTTCTTCACTGCCCGTTTGATGGGTGTAGTGATGAAACAAATTCTTATACTGAGACAGAAAATTGTCAGCCCCAGGCGCATCATCATAAGAGCCAATCAAAGCCGCTAATTCTGGCTGCTTTTGGAAGGCTGCAATCACCTGGTTGAGCGTGTCAGACCCAATCGTGACATCCGCATCGACAAAGAAGAGAATATCGCCTGTTGCTATCGCTGCACCTAAGTTTCTGGCTTGTGCTGGCCCGCCTGCGATCGGCAGTTGAATAACCTTGGCACCAAACGCCTCAGCTAATTGGCAGGAGTGATCAGTGCCGCCGTCAACGACGACAATCACTTCTGTAGAAGCAGGAACATATTGCTTTAAGCTCGTTAAGCATCGGCGAAAACTCTCACCGCCATTGTGGACTGGAATCACAATGGAAACAGACAGTGAGGCTGTTAACTCGCTATCAAAGGTCTCGATTTGAGTGAAAGACATGCCAAGATTGCCACAGGTTTGAACAAGTTCTTGGCAAATGCACCTTTAGAGAATGTCTGTAGAGGTAGCTTGCAGGTTCCCTGAGTTCTTAAAGGAACCAGTTCGACTGCAAGTTGGGAGATTTGTGGATGATGGTAGCTCTCCCAAAAGGAGCGAAAAATTAAGCCATAGTGAGTTTTATCCTTTGAATCTACCTATAAATCTACTTATAAATCTACTTATAAGTCACTTAGAATTGAATATGGCGCAGAGGTTAAGGATTTTACTGAATTTTCATGCTCCGCAAAGATTCAAATAAAAAGTTAGCTTATTTCCGGAGACAAGCTGGCTCTGTCCGTATTGCTGAAACAAAGGTTAGATCCCAAGTTTAAGTGAGCGAGTGTCACTGTACCTATTTTAAGCAAATGGTTGGTTCAATAGTCCGGACAGTTTTCACGAAAGGGATGATCGCCAACGGTGAAATGCGAGCTTCAGGCAATTTACAATTCTGAGGTGACAACGAGAAATCAGGGGTTTCAGGCTCTCATTCAAAAATTGCCCGGACTATTGTTGGTTCTAACTTTGAATATTTGTCATCTTGTCTATCCAAAAGCTCAGACAGAATTAGGCGGTTCTCCTTATCCAAAAATCGTCTGAACTATTGACGAAGGCTGCAATCCTTCAACTATCTCAATAGCTAGCAAGTTTTGAAAAGATACAAATTCACACTAAAGGTGTTAAACGTTTAACTTTAGATGGCTGCGTTGTAATTACTTGAACTATCGTATCTGAACATTAGCGATTTCTCTACTGATTATCTCTGGTTTGTTTATTTCAATGGAAGCATCGTTTTTGCTGATTTATGCAGTAACTTCTCAGCTTAAATCAAGCTCCGCTTCCCTCCTAGCTGCCGTTTCATGCTCCATACTTTCTTCAGTCAGGCAGGTTCAGATGGTTTCACAAGTTTTGCCTCTCATTCTTCAGTTTGAACCGTTGCTCTGAAAACCGAATCAACCGTCTCCCACCGCATTGGTGGCATTAAATTTCCTTTTCCTGAAGTCGGAGCGAGAATCTCCAAAGGGTAAACGTGCCAGTGATAGTCATAGGCATATTCCCAATTTTTCTCGAAGATGCCAACATCAACGAAGTACTGACCTCCACCTAGATCAAGGCGATCGCAGTAGAATCTGAGTCGTCCTTTACCTTCAATGACGGAAGTAGAAATCTCCATTGTCTGAGTGTTGGTATCTAAGCAAATCTGACCCTCTTCTCGACTAATGGAAATACAGAAAATAGGTGCTTCAATCGGTTGAGACGTAAAGTACTCTAGCTCAACATATAGGGGGTCGCCACCTTTAAGGTTCGCGGCAGGCGACAGATAGACGTTGGTAATTTCAGCTTCGAGGGAACCGAAACGATTTTTGTTGACTTTGAGTTCTTGTCCAGATTGAGTGTATTGGGGAGGGCGCAGGGGAGTGCGTTGAAGTGTTTGAGATCGCATTTCACTGACATATTGCCCTGCCACAACTTCTGGTTCACCATATGCCACAACTTCACCGTGTCGTAACCAGAGGGCGCGATCGCACAATTGTTCCACTTGCTCGGCGTTATGGGAGATCAAAACAATTGCACAACCCTGGTTCTTTAAATCAGTAATTGCGTTCAGGCACTTCTTTTGAAAGGAGATATCGCCGACTGAGAGAAACTCGTCCACCAGTAGGACATCGGGGTTAGTGTGAATCGCTACAGAAAAGGCTAGCCGCATTTGCATTCCAGTGCTATAAGTACGAACGGGGTTATCAATAAATGCTTCCAGTTCTGCAAACTCCACAATTGAGCTGAAGCGCCGCGCCACTTCCCGCCGGGTTAACCCTGCTGAGATCTCAGCGACAAAAACGTTCTCGCGTCCAGTTAAATCGCCGTGAAACCCTGCCCCCAAATCGAGAAGTGCCCCAATCCGACCCTTCACTTGAACCCGTCCTTCAGTCGGCTGTCCTACCCCTCCAACTAGCTGCAACAAGGTTGATTTGCCAGCCCCATTGCTGCCAATCACGCCTAGCATTTCGCTTGGAGCAACGCTAAAGTTGACATGACGTAAGGCCCAAAACTGACTAACGGGTTGCATTCGGCGCAATCTTGTCAGAGCTGCCTCCATGAGGGTCATAGGTTTTGCAGCATCATAGCGGTTGAAGCGCTTTCCTAGATTTTGTACAGTGATGGCATCACGCATCTACAGTTCCTCCACGAAGCGGTGACTTTGTTGTTTGAAAATCAAGTAACCGATCGGTAAGAGGACAGCGGTAATTCCAGCAATGATGGTGAGCGCCAACCAATCTGGCGCAGTGCCCCAGGTTAGGATAGCCCGATAGGCTGTGACGATATGAACCATAGGATTTAGACCATAGACATACCAGTATTGACTAGGAATGTTTTTCAAGTCGTAGAAAATGGGTGTGAGATAGAAAAATAACTGCAATAAAATGCCCAGAGTATGCTGCGTATCTCGAAAGGTGACGTTTAGCGCGGCTAAAAAGTAGGCAAAGCTGACGGTCAAAGCAAACTGTAGTAGATGAAGTATTGGCAGAAATAGAAGCACAGGCTGAAACTGTACGCCATCAATTAACAAAAAGACGAGCAGCACAGGTAAAGCAAGAACAAAGTGAACCAGTCCTGTCATGACGATGACAATGGGCAAGATTGCTACCGGAAATCCTGGCTGGCGAATCAAAGGTCGACTGCTAACAATGACACCTGTAGCCTGAAATAGAGAATTTTGAAACCAGTTCCAAACGAGCAGTCCAGTAAAGACATAGGAAGAATACTGCGGAATATCGACCGGGAGAACCACCTGGAAGACAAACGCAAAGACTGCCAGTTGAAGCAAAGGATTGATTAGCGTCCAAGCAATACCTAGTACTGAGCGTTTATACAGCAGCTTCATATCGCGCGCGACTAATTCACGCAGCAAGTCGTAGAGGTAAAATACTCTATGTCTGACTGCAACAGAATGAAGTGGTTTTTTAACAGACATGGGAATCTACCTCTTCCAAGCAGATGTCCCCTAACGATTGTAAGCCCTCAACATGACTCTGTGATGTCATTGGAATTGACTCCTGATCAAGAGAAATCCGTTCAGCAATAGGAATATAGGGGGCACTGCGTCCTTCTCGCTTAACCCGCTGCCACGATCTCCAGAGAGACCACGGGCCCGATAAATTGGCAATAATCTCCAGGAAGATCATGGGCAGAGGATGAGAGTAGCGGTGCAGAAGTCGCTCTCTAACCCGCCATAGCTGCCAGATAGGAACACCTGCCATCACCGCTACTAACCCTCGGAAATCACCATCCTGCAGCCAAGTCGTGAGATGGTAGGAGACAAACCCTTTGCTGTAGTTGTAGAGTTGACGGCGCAGAGCAGCCATCGTGCGGCGATGGAGATGCCAAACACTAGCAGATGGTTCATAAGCGATCGTGTATCCCGCTTTCAGTACTTTGTAGAAGAGATAGATGTCTTCTCCTGCTCCAGAGGGCATTCCCGGTCCGAGGGCTTCATCTGCTAAACCGATCTGTGGATGGTGAAAGATACTGGCACGGAATGCGGAATTGGCAGTTCCACCCAGAAGCCAGGTTTTCACTGCGTAAAGCCAGGATTCTTGAAACCAACTACCATTAACTTCAAACCGATCGAACCCGCGCCCTAATCCGCCATTGCCATACTGCTCAAACAATCGCTGAGAGTAAGTATCCAGTTCTCTGGGCAGAATATTGCCAGTCACAACCATCACGTCAGCTCTCACAAAAGGCGCAATCAGTTTCTCCAACCAATCGCGAGCCATTGCCACATCGTCATCGATCAGTACAACAACCTCTCCGGTACTGGTAGTAATTCCGAGGTTTCGGGCATAATTTGCTCCCTGGCGGGGTTCGTTAACCAGAATGACACCGGGAAATTCAGCAACAACGAGTGGTGTCAGCCCGGATGCGGGGTGATTGTCTACCACGATCATCTCCACCTTCCGAGAAGACGCTTGAGCGGTCAGAGACTCTAGGCAGCGGCGCAAATCGTCTGGTCGATCACAAGAGGCGATGACGACTGAAACTGGAACACAGGTCGGAAGACGGTGAGAAATATCGCGCTGGAGCTGGGAGAGTTGACAACGCCGATCAAGCATTCTCCATAAAGCAGACTCCTGAATTTCTGGATGTGGGAGGTAACCAGCTTCTATGAGTTTGTAACCGAGGTTCTGGACAATCACCTGCAATAACCGCATTGTGCTTAGCGGCTGATTCCAGTTGGCAATATCAACACTGCCAATGGGAGACCCCTGCCAACTTACAAAAATGCGAACGATTGGGTACTCTGTGACATCCGTGATTGGTTCAAGCGGCTGAGTTAAATCAATAATGCGAACTGCGATCGGTTTATATTTATCCCGAACTATCTTAGTCCGGGGCAACTTTTTGGCAATATCAGTGATGGACAAGTCACCAAAAGTTGCTGCAATCTTAGTAGCATTTCGACGCGCTTGAGGATATCGGAGCAGACCTACAAAACAGCCCTGAAGCTCAGCTAAAATTAAATCCCTTGGATAACTGGTTGGATACAAGAAGGAGAACAGTAACCGGCGGAGATGCCACGATAGAAACCAGGGCAATCCCAAATATATAAAGGAGAAGAGCTGATCCGGATAAGCAAGCACACTGCGTATCATGTAGCAATAAGCAGCACCATTGTACGAAAGTTGCGCCCTTAACTTCTCATAACTGCTGCGATGACGGTGATGAACAATGGCATTCGGTTCATAGACAAGGGTATGTCCTTCCTTAATTACCCGAAAGAACATCTCACAGTCACCCGCTCCATTTGTGATCGTACCCACATCTAATGCTGGATCAAAACCGCCTATCTGGTTAAAGACGCTACGGCGGTATGCCATGTTCGCACCAGTCCCAAAATTGCCGGTTCCTAAGAAATACCAAGGAATTTGTTCACCTCTGTTAACCCGATACCATTTGCGCTCGAATCCCTTGCCAAAACCACCATTCATCTCAAACAAAATCTGGGGATCAGCTTCCAGTTCATATGGCACGACCAGTCCTGTTAATCCCATGACCTCTGGGTTCTCTGTAAAAGTTTTGGCGATTGCTCTGACCCAACCCGGATCAACCACAACATCGTCATCCGTGTACGCAATGATTTCGCCCGCTGCTTCCAGAATTGCCCGATTTCTTGCCCAGTCAAGACCCGGTCGGGGTTCTCGAACGTAGCGTATGTGGGGATACTGAGTTTCGATAATTTGTTTGGTTGCTTCAGTCGCAGGTGCGTTATCGATGACCAAAATATCCAGGTGGGGATAGTCCAATTGGTTGATTGCGTCTAAGCAGATAGCAATGTCGTCAGGACGATCGCGGGTACAGACTGTGACTGTGACGAGAGGCAGTTGCAGTTCGCCATTACAACCCAGCGGGGGCAAATCAATCAAGTTTTCTAATTGCAAATCTTGGGGGTGCTTACGGGATGCTAAATCCTGCTGCAACATCTGACAAATAATTGCCTGACTGTGTTGCTCTAAAATCAGTTTGCTCAAGGTTTGCGCGGTACAACGCCCTAAGCTGATGGGAGCTTTGACATAGCCAAGAGGAACACCGTGCAGCCGCACCAATCCTTGCAACCCTATGTAGGTTTCCAATCCCTCAAAAGTGGGGATCGGTTGGCTGAGTTCAATATCAACGACTTTAAGCGGTGCCAATGATGAGTTCATTATTAAGTACCAAACACCTGTAATCACAATAGTCCGGACAATTTTTGAATGAGAGCCTGAAGCCCCTGACTTCTCGTTGTCACTTTATAAACATTCCATCACCGGATTAGCGGCTCAGCGCTTC
>JAYVFW010000290.1:0-12256 GCA_043772715.1 Phormidesmis sp.
GCATTGACACTTATCTAATGACTCCCCTACTGGTGCAGCAAATTAATTCCAGCGCGATTCGATTAAAGACCAATGCTCAAAACCTCCCAGAGTTAGAACAATCATTTAAGCAGCAGCTTCAGCAGTTTCAGACGGTGAAACAAATTACGTTTGCCAATGAAAGACAATTGTTGAGCGTTAACCGTCGCCTCAGCGCATTGACACCCATTGCTAAACCCTCAAGCTGGTATCAAACCGCTCTGCAAACCAGGCAGCCCGCCTGGGCTCCTCTACAACTCTCAGCCGATTCCCCAACTCTCAGCTTTGCCACCGTCGAGCCTGTCCATGACCCCTCTGGGAAGCCAGCAGGCGTACTCTCGGTTGATTTTGAGCTTTTGCCCATCAGCCAACTCTTAAAAGGTCTCAAAATTGGTCGATCGGGTCAAGCTTTTATTATGGAACGATCGGGGCAACTGGTCGCCTCCTCGATGGCAGAACAACCCTTTTTGCCCGACAACGGCAGCCCTCGACGCTTGGATGCAGCCTTGAGTCGATCGCCCTTGACACAGGCAACTGCTCAATATTTACACCAACGGTTTGGCGATTTTAACAATATTTACAGCAGCTATCAGCTTAGTTTTGACTTTAATCAAGTGAATCAACGGGTGCAAGTAACTCCCTTTAGCGATCGTCAAGGGCTTGACTGGCTGATTGTGGTTGTCGTTCCTGAGTCAGACTTTACTGGGCAAGCAAACGCCAATGTTCAAACCGCAATTTTAGTTTGTCTGGCTGCCTTGACCCTTGCAACCGCGATCGGCATTTTTATGGCGCGTTCCATTACTGATTCGATTTTGCGTCTCAATGCTGCCGCTAAACGGTTTTCACAAGGGCAGTTGGCGCAGACTGTTGAGATCAAGCGCTCAGATGAATTGGGCGAGTTAGCCACGTCATTTAACAACATGGCAGCTCAACTGCAAACCTCACGATCGCTACTCGAAACCGCTAACCAAACTCTAGAACAACAGGTCAGCGATCGCACCACCGAACTTCAGCAAGAAATCAGCGAACACCAGCGCACCGAGGATGCCCTGCGTGACAATGAAGCTCAGACTCGCGCCGTGGTCACCGCCATTCCTGACTTGATGTATCGCGTCAACGCAGACGGCATTTATCTCGGCTATGTCAGAACTAGCGAGTTTAGAGATCTGCTGCCCGAAGGCTATGATGTTGTCGGTCAGCACCTTTCATGTTTGCCCGCAGAGGTTGCCCAGCAGCAACTCCACTATCTACACCAAGCCTTAACTACGGGCAGAACACAGATGTATGAACAAACGCTGACGTTTGACGATCGAGTGCAATATGAAGAAGTGCGAGTGGTGAGAAGTGGTGACGCTGAAGCGCTGTTTATGATTCGCGATGTCAGCGATCGTAAGCAAGCTGAGTTAGCCCTTCAGCAAAGCAACCACGAATTAGCTGCTGCCCTGCAACAACTGCAAGCGACTCAGCAAGAGCTAATTCAGTCTGAAAAAATGGCAGCATTGGGGCAATTAATTGCCGGAGTCGCCCATGAGATCAATACGCCTTTAGGGGCAATAAGAGCGGCTAGCGGCAACACCGCAAAAGCATTAGAAGAAGCGCTCCAAGAGCTACCCAAACTGTTTCAGATGCTCTCAGACGAGCAGCAAATCAGATTTTTTGCCCTTTTAAAACGCGGGTTGAAAGTGCAAACGCACAGTACCGCCCGTGAAAAAAGACAGTGGAAGCGATCGCTAACCGATCAATTAGAAGCCCACCAGATTGATCAGGCTCGCAGCGTTGCTGACACGCTGATAGACATGGGAATCTATGAACAAATCGATGCTTTTTTGCCGCTGCTTAACGATAGCCATGCCGATTGGATATTGCAACTTGCCTACAATCTAGTCCGGCTTAAAGGCAACAGTGACAACATTTTGTTAGCCGTCGACCGGGCTGCAAAAGTAGTGTTTGCGCTCAAAAGTTATACCCATCAAGACTACAGAGGCGAAAAAAGTCTTGCCCACGTCAGCGATGGGTTAGAAACGGTGCTGACGCTTTATCAAAATCAGCTCAAACAGGGCGTTGAAGTGATTCGTCACTATGAGACAGTGCCGCCGATTTTGGGCTATCCCGATGAGCTAAATCAGGTCTGGACAAATCTTATTCACAATGCGATTCAAGCGATGAATCACAAAGGTCAGTTAGAGATTGGCATTGAACACGATCTCTCACACAATCAAATCGTCGTCAGCATCACCGACAATGGTTGCGGCATTCCGGCTGAGATTTTGCCGCGCATTTTTGAGCCGTTTTTCACCACCAAAGCCGCCGGAGAAGGCAGTGGATTAGGGTTAGACATCAGCCACAAAATTGTTGAGAAACACGCCGGCAAGATCGCAGTTGAAAGCCAGCTAGGGCGCACCCTATTTCGGGTCATGTTGCCGATCGCGTAGGGGCATGGCACGCCGTGCCCTTCACCCACGCATAATACCCTGAGATCTCGCCCCCTAACCCCCAATTCTGGGGGAACCGGAGTTCAAAGTCTCCCAGAATTGGGGGATTTGGGGGGCGTTCCCGGATTCGTGCAGGAAGTCTAATAAATCCGTGTGCCGTACAGTATATCTGCGACAAATACTATGTACTGAGGCACAGCAATGCCCCAACCAACCGCTTGTTCCTGGTACGCTAGGTTTGGTACCCCTTGCCGATCGGCTATGCCTAACAAAGCGATTCTCTGTGTTGACGACGAAGATGTGATTCTAGAAACCCTCAAAGAGCAGCTAAAACGCCGCCTGGGTCAAGATTATCTCTATGAAGGAGCCAGCGATGCCAGTGAAGCGTGGGAAGTCTTAGAAGATCTCGTGGCAGAAAACGTCGAAGTGTTGATCATCGTCTCAGACTGGCTGATGCCAGGAATGAAAGGCGATGAATTCTTAACTCAGGTGCATCAAAAATATCCCAAAATCGTCACCGTTATGTTAACTGGGCAAGCTGACCAGGCGGCGATCGCCCGTGCCCAAGAGTCTGCCAATTTATATCGCTGCCTTTATAAACCCTGGAGTGAAGAAGAGTTAGCTAACACGATCCTTTCAGGGCTAGCGTGAGAAAATAAGCTTATTCCCACATTTGACTCCTCACTCATGCCCAAGCTAGCAATTCTCTGTGTGGATGACGAAGCAGTCGTTTTAGAGAGCCTCAAAGAGCAACTCAAACGTTCCTTCGGGAAAGATTTTTATATCGAAATCGCCGAGAGCAGTGAAGATGCATTAGCCATTATTCAAGAGCTACAGGCTGATCAGATCGAGGTGGCATTGGTCATTTCTGACCAAATTATGCCGGGTATGAAGGGCGACAAATTCTTGATTCAAGTCCACGATCGCTTTCCCAAAACCCTCAAGATTCTGCTGACTGGGCAAGCTAGCGCTGAGGCGGTTGGTAACGCAGTTAATCACGCTCGTCTCTATCGCTACATCGCCAAACCGTGGGATCAAACCGATCTGAGTTTGACCGTCACCGAAGCCCTACGGCGATATGTGCAAGATCAGCAGCTTGCTCAACAAAACCAGCAGCTTCAGCGTGTTAACCAAGAGCTTGAATACCTCAATGCCTCTTTAGGACAGAAGGTCAGCGATCGCACCGCCCAACTCGTTGCCGTCAATCAACAGCTTCACCACGCCAAAGAAACCGCCGAAGTCGCTAACCGGGCAAAAAGTGCGTTTTTAGCCAACATGAGTCACGAGTTGAGAACGCCTCTGAATGGCATTCTTGGCTATGGTCAAATCTTGATGCGAGACGAGGCGATTAGTGCAAAGCACAACTCCCAAGGAAACGCGCCCAAGCCCAAAGACGGCATTCGCGTGATTCATCAAAGCGGCACCCATTTGCTGAATTTAATCAACGATATTTTAGACCTCTCTAAAATCGAGGCCCAAAAGCTAGAATTAATGCCCCAAGAGTTTGCTTTTGATGCGTTTCTGAGCGACTTGGTAAATCTCTTTCAACCCAAGGCAGACCAAAAAGCAATTGCCTTTCACTTAGTCACTCAGGGGCAGATGCCTCAAATCGTTCAAGCCGATCAAAAGCGGCTGCGGCAAATCTTGTTTAATCTGTTGGGCAATGCCATTAAGTTTACTGATCACGGCTGCGTCACCCTGACTGTTGTCGGCAGCGCTCAACCCGATCAGCACCTGACTCCCTACACCCTCACCTTTGAGATCAAAGACACGGGCATCGGCATCGCTGGTGAATCGCTCGATCGCATCTTTTTGCCCTTTGAGCAAGTGGGTCATCAGTCTCAGCAAGAAGGCACCGGGCTAGGACTCTCGATCACGAAAAACCTAGTTGCTTTGATGGGCGGCACGCTGCAAGTCGAGAGCCACCTCAACACCGGGAGCCGATTTTGGTTCACCCTCACCCTACCGGGAATGAGTGACGCGATCTCGCCTACAACGACTCCGCTCAGTCAAGCGGTTACAGGCTATCAAGGTGCGCCTAAAACTATCTTGGTGATTGACGACCTATCCGATAATCGGGCTGTGCTGGTCGATATGCTCACGCCGATCGGGTTTCAACTCCTCGAAGCTAGCGACGGGCAAACGGGGCTAGAAATTGCCTTGGCTGAGTCTCCCGATTTGATCATTTCTGACCTGATCATGCCCAAGCTGGATGGATTTGAGTTGATTCGTCAGCTTCAAAATGATCTGCGATCGCGCCTCATTCCAATCATTGCCTCGACCGCTAGCGTGTTACAAGACGATCAGCTACGATGTCAAACCGCAGGTTATCAAGACTTTCTGGCAAAACCCATTCAGCTAGACGAGTTGTTAGCTATGTTGCAACGCCATCTGAATTTGATTTGGATTGAGCAAGCTGCCCCGATCGCTCAAAGAACTGACTCGATCGTGGTGCCGCCGTCTGAAGAGTTGATCTTACTTTATCAATCCGCTCAGATTGGTCACATCGAACAAATTACTCAAGAAGTTTTGCGGCTAAAAGCGCTATCGCCTACCTATCACGGGTTTGCAGCCAGACTGCTAACGCTGGCAGAGCAGTTTGATGATGCGGAAATCGCAAAATTAGTTGAGCCATATGTTAGAAAAGCTTAAGAGATTAGGACTTACGCAGATGAATCGGAATTCGCCCCCCAATTCTGGGCTACGGTGTACGCACCAGTCTTTGTCGCTGCGTTTCAGTCGGCTTCAGCCCCCTAAATCCCCCATTCTGGGAGTAAGAAAATCAAAGTCCCCCAGAATTGGGGGATTTAGGGGGCGAGAGGATTTACAGCCTTGACAGATTCATACGTCGATTCAGCACCGCCAAAACTTCTATGACAACCACTAAAAAAGCTCGGATTCTGATTGTTGACGACCAGCCAACCAATCTTAAAGTTTTATCCGATCTCTTAACTAATTATGGGTTTGAAGTGCTGATCGCTAAAGACGGCGAAAACGCGCTGCAAAAACTCCAGCGAGTGATTCCTGATCTGATTTTGCTCGATGTGCTGATGCCAAAGCTCAACGGGTTTGAAACTTGTCAGCGACTCAAAGCGTCAGAAGTCACGCGAGATATTCCGATTATTTTTATGACGGCTTTAACCGATCCGATCGACAAAATTAACGGTCTGAAGATCGGAGCCGTTGATTATATTACCAAACCGATTCAGCATGAAGAAGTGCTGGCTCGCATTGACGTACATCTGCGGTTAAGTCACTTAAGCAAACGCCTCGAAGAACAAAATCATTTGCTGCAAGACGAGATTCGATCGCGCGCCCTAGTGCAGTCAGCGCTGCGGATCTCAGAGAAAAAATTCTCTAAAGCGTTTCGCTCAAACCCTGGAGCGATGATGATCACCACGCTAGAAGACTGCCGCTTTCTAGAAATTAATCAAAGCTTTTGCAAACTCACGGGCTACTTACCTGAAGAAGTGTTGGGCAAAACAGCCGACGATATCAAGCTTTGGAAAAGCGCAGCAGAGTGCGATCGCTTTTATCGTCAGCTCCGCCAGTCATCGGGCATCCTCGCACAGCAAGAATTTCAGGTTCAAGACAAAGCCGGGGCAAGCAAATTTGTTTTGATCTCGGCAGAAATCATTGAATTAGAAGGCAATCAGTGTCTGTTGGCAATGACGCAAGACATCACCGAGACAAAGCGATCGACCACGGCTCTTTTAGAAAAAGAACAGTTTTTGCGCGGCATCTATGAAGGGGTTGAGCAGTCAATTTGGGTGACCGATATTCAAGCCGATGGCGGCTTTGTTTTTGCGGGGGCAAATCCTGTCTGCGAGAGACTCACAGGCTTCTCATCGAGCTATCTTCAGGGCAAAACAATCGAACAAATCTTTCCGCCAGAGGTTGCCGCTACGGTTCGAGAAAACTATCGCACCTGCATAGCGCTGGGAACCAGCCTCACTTATGAAGAGTATCTGCCGTTTGAAGGACAATGGAAGTGGTGGTTGACCACATTGACCCCGATCCGAGATCAGCGATCGCACATTTATCGCATCGTCGGCACCGCCGTTGACATCACTCAACGCAAGCACATTGAAGACGATCACAAGCGAGCAGAATCCGCCCTCCAAGCGAGCGAAGAACGTTTACAACTTGTTCTCAACGCCAACAACGACGGCATTTGGGATGTCGATCTAATCACCTACCAAATGTTTTGTTCTCAACGTTGGCATGACATTCTCGGCTATGCAGAAGCTGAAATTAGCGCAGCTAACTACAACGTTTTTGCACGGGTTCACCCCGATGATCTTGAGAGCTTTACGACAGCAAACCAGGCTTATTTGGCGCAAAAAGTGCCTCACTATGTGACCGAATATCGGATTCTCTGCAAAGACGGCACCTATAAATGGTGTGAGTCACGCGGCACCGCTCTGTGGAATGAGCAAGGCACACCTGTGCGGATGATTGGCTCAATGCGAGATGTCACTGAGCGCAAGCAGCGAGCCGCAGAACTTCAGCAAGCTAAAGAAGCCGCAGAAGCTGCGAGTCTTGCCAAAAGTGCGTTTTTAGCAAACATGAATCACGAATTGCGAACGCCTCTGGCAATCATTCTCGGCTGTAGTGAATTGCTAAATTCTGACAAAACACTAACCCATAAACATCGATCGCGCTTATCAACGATCGATCGCAGTGTGCAACATCTTTTAAATCTAATCAACAACGTTTTAGAACTCTCAAAAATTGAGGCAGGGGCAGCAATTCTCAATCCGGTTGAGGTCAACCTGCCGAGCTTACTCGATAACGTGGTCGAAATGTTTCGTCTCCCGGCTGCCTCAAAAGGGCTGCGATTTGTCTACGATCGTCACCCCAATATTCCTAACGTGATCGAAACTGACGAAAACAAACTTCGCCAAGTGTTGATAAATCTACTGGGCAACGCGATCAAGTTCACCCCTTCGCAGCTTGGCGGAGCCGATCGCGGCAGCGTCACGCTACGGGCATTCTCCCAAACCACCGACTCAGGGCAAATCACGCTCCACATTGAAGTCGAAGACACTGGGCTAGGCATCGCCCCCGAAGAACTCGATAGCGTCTTTGATGCGTTTGTGCAAACCGAGACGGGGCGAAAATCGAATAAAGGCACCGGGCTGGGGTTAGCGATCAGCCGCCAATTCGTCGAACTGATGGGCGGCAAAATTAGCGTCAGCAGCACGATCGGGCGTGGCACTCGATTCACAGTTGATCTAGCCGTGAGTGCGATCGCGGTTCCGACTCTGGTGCTTCAGCCTCAACCAGTGATCGGGTTGCAGCCCAATCAAAAAACTTATCGAATTCTTGTGGTTGAAGATACTGAAGACACGCGATCGCTATTGGTGCAGTCACTCGGCGATCGCGGATTTGAGGTGCAAGCTGCCGAAGATGGTCAACACGCGATCGATTACTGGCAACAATGGCACCCGCATCTAATTTTGATGGATCTGCGAATGCCAGGAATGGATGGCTATGAAGCAACTCAGCAGATTCGACATTTAGAACAACAGCAAAAAGATTCTCAAAGACGACGCAGACCTTCAACTCACTCACCGATTACTAAGATTATTGCTCTGACTGCCAGCGCTCTTGAAGCCGATCACGACACAATTTTGGGCATTGGATGCGATGACGTTTTATATAAGCCGTTTCGAGAAGACCAACTGTTTAGCGCGATCGAGCGTCACCTCAAAGTTCGCTATCTTTATGCCGATCGCCCTAAACTAACCGACGATCAACCCCACCGATCGCAGACAGACTGCACATCAGCCCAAAATATTGAAACCGCGTTTGACACCCTGCTGACGGTGATGCCAGGTGAATGGATTGCTGATCTCTATGGGGCAGCTTCTCGCCTCAATGTCGATCGCTGTCTCAACCTAATTCAGCAACTCCCAGATGATTATCCTGATCTCTCACAAGCATTGTGTGATGCAATCAATAATTTTCGATTTGATGTGGTGATTAACCTAATACAGCCGTTGCAAAATCTCGATGTCAAGTCTCGCTAGAGAGACGATCGGGCTTGAGAAAATATTGAGGTAAATCAGATGCGACTTTAAAGAAGCTTAACTAGTGTTTTATCTTGATAAAATTTCTGCTCACAAAGCTAATGACCAGATTCACGAAATAAGGAAGTTCCTGATAAACTAACTAATACTTAGCTGTGAGTATGAGTAATTAAGCTCCCTTTATCGATCGCAAGTCCATCCGTTAGTGCTCTGCCAATCTATTTAAGACTCTTTTCACAAATTAAAACTTTTTTCACAAAAGGCAATGTCCAGAATGATTGCAGATGACTTAAATTTACAGATGTCTAACCCTAAGCGAGCAAACAGCGTTTCGCTTTCACCGATCACGGCTTACTACGTTCACAAGTTGCTGGCAAATCACTTCGATCGTCTGACTCCGATCACGTCGGGTCAAGCAGAGATTGATGCCAGTCTTTTGAGCGATTTGAGTCTAGGCATTGTTCACTTAGATGCGATCGATCAGGCAACCAGTTCTGCCGTTTTGCAGCTAGAGCGACGCATCATGCAGCATCAAGCCCTCAGCAGTCAAGGCGCTAAACACCTGCCCGATCTACGAGATGCCGAGCAAGAAATCTTTCGCCTGTTAGGGTTCAATCTGTCTCAATCAGACCCGCACGCCACCATTTTGATTATCGATGACACGCCAGACGTGCTGCGGTTTCTCTCTGAGGCGCTCACTCAGCAAGGCTATGAAGTCTGTAGTGCGCTCGATGGTGGCTTGGCGCTCAATCAAATTCATGCGATCGCGCCTGACCTGATTTTGCTCGACGTGATGATGCCCGGAGTAGACGGCTACGAGGTTTGTGAACGACTCAAAGCAAACCCATTGACTAAAGACATTCCGGTAATTTTTATTAGCGCGATCGGAAACAGTCTCGACAAGGTGAAAGGCTTTAATCTTGGCGGCGTTGATTATGTCACTAAGCCCTTTCAAACTGAAGAAGTGCTAGCCCGAATCGAACATCAACTCAACCTGCGAAATTTGCAAAAGCGATTAGAAGAACAAAACCTTCGTCTCCAGCAAGAGCTTCAGACCCAACAAACTGTTGAAGAAACCTATCGCAGCATTTTTGAAAACGCCTCGATCGCCCTGTTTCAATCGACTCCGAGTGGGCGATTTGTGCGGGTCAACCACGCGCTGGCGCAACTCCTTGGCTATGATTCTCCTCAAGCCGTGCTGCAAGAAATTGACCAAATCTCTGAGCAACTCTATGTCAACCCAAAACGGCGATCGCAGTTGATCACCTATCTTCAACAGTTCGGAGTGGTCAACGATTTTGAATCTCAAATTTATCGCAAAGATGGCACCATAATTTGGGTTTGTGAAGACATTCGAGTGGTGAAAGATCATCAAGGCAACCCGCTGCTTTATGAAGGCATCGTCAAAGACGTGAGCGATCGCAAACAAGCTGAAGATCTGGTCTGTCAGCAGCAGACGAAGGCTGATGGCTTTTTAATTCAGTTTTTATTTCACATCCTTTCAGGCAGAAATAGTGGATAGTAGACGCGGAGCGGTCGTCGTGTCAGCCTTCTGCAACCAACCAAAGTTCGATGTTTAATTACGAATATCAAGTGGGTGGGAGCCTCAAGAACGATGCCCCTAGTTATGTGATCCGGCAAGCTGACCTAGATCTCTACGCAGCGCTAAAGTCGGGGCAGCTCTGCTATGTGTTTAATTCTCGGCAGATGGGCAAGTCGAGTCTGCGAGTCAGAACAACACATCGCCTCAAAGCATCTGGGGTGCAGTGTGGAGTGGTTGATATGACGTTAATTGGCACTCAGCAAGCCACACCCGAACAATGGTATGCCTCACTCACGGCATCCCTGGCGAGCAGTTTTCAACTCGACATTGATGTAGGAACTTGGTGGCGCAGCTACTCGCATCTGTCGCTCACCGCTCGTCTGGGAGAATTTTTAGAAACGGTAATGTTGACGCAAATTGAGAGTCCGATCGTCATCTTCATCGACGAAATTGACTGCGTGCTCAATCTGCCGTTTGCCGTGGATGATTTCTTTGCGCTGATTCGCTATTGTCACGATCGTCGTGCCGAAAATGCTGCCTATTGTCGGTTAAATTGGGCAGTTCTGGGCGTGGCAACTCCGGCTGATCTGATTCGCGATCGCAGCCGCACTCCGTTTAACATTGGTCAAGCGATCGAGCTTCAGGGCTTTCAAGACTACGAGGTTTCTCCGCTATCAGAAGGCTTAATGGGAAAGGTAAACAACCCGACGGCGGTGCTGCGGGCGATTTTGACCTGGACAGGCGGGCAACCGTTTCTAACGCAAAAAATCTGTCAGTGTGTAGTGCAATCTAGCCAGTCAACGGTGAAAGGAACTCTCACACTACCGTCGGGCACCGAAGCGTTTTGGGTTGAGCAACTCGTGCGATCGCAGATCATTGAGAATTGGGAGGCACAAGACAACCCCGAACATTTGAGAACCATCCGCGATCGGCTTTTGCAACAGCCTCAAGCGAGTCGCCTTTTAGGACGCTATCAAAAGATTTTGCAAGAGTCTCAGCAAGGCAGCAGTGCTAAACCCCGAAGTTCCCTCCGCACTAACAGCACGTCAGAAGAAATCGAGTTACTGCTATCAGGATTAGTGGATCGATCGCAAGGGTCATTGCAGGTAAAAAATCTAATCTACGCCGCCGTGTTTGATCAGTCTTGGGTCGAAAAACAATTGGGCAATCTTCGCCCCTACTCACAGGCTCTTGATGCTTGGGTTGCTTCTAATGCTCAAGACCAGTCTTGGTTGCTGCGGGGTCAAGCGTTACAAGATGTTTTAGTTTGGTCGCAGGGCAAGCGTCTCAGCGAGGCAGATGGTCAGTTTCTCACTGCCAGCCAAGAACTCGATCGTCGAGAGGCAGAGCAAACCACAGCCACAGATAATGCCAAAATAGCTGAAGCACTCTTGCAGCAACAGATAGATGCTCTAATCAAAGACCTAAACCAAGTGAAGAAGCAACGACTTCTGTGGGTTTTAGTTAGCTTTGCTCTGGGGATTGTGACGTGGGTACAGGTGCAACATTAGCGAGCTACTGATTGACGAGTTTCTAAAGCAGCAAAACTCACCGCTTGTAGGGGTGGTTTTTGAATATATCTTCTATAAATTTCGATGAATTTTGTTCTAAATCTTACATAGGTACTAGTGCCCTGTAGTACTTTATACATATGCCGAAGTTTTATATTTGATGAACTGCCCGGAGAACGCCTCCTCAAGTCTGAAAAACCCCATTGCGTTCATTTATCAGGTCGCAAATACTTATCATCATCAGGAGACTTATGTCTGTAGAAAGTGCAACTCGATTTTTAATGGTGGCGGCTCAAGATCAAATCATTCGTGAAAAGTTTAGCGCCGTCACATCACCCGAAGAGTTTCTCAAAATCTCTGACCAGTTGGGCTATAGCTTTACGATCGCAGAACTCGAACAATTGATTCGAGACTCTAGCCAAGACGTAGAGGTGAGACGCTCTACTGGGGTTTGGAAGTGGCTGCGGAACGTTAATTGGGTAGAGAGAGCCGATAAAACCGCTCTGCCTCGCCTTTAGGCAGGGAGAGTATCAAGATTTATCAGCCTAAACCAAAAAAGCAGGTCTTTAAAATCTAGAATTCTAAAGACCTGCTTCTTTTTTTGGCGCTGCTGAATGGCGATATGAATTGCCCCCCTAGCCCCCCAAGTTTGAGGGGAACCGGAATCTTAAAGTCCCCCAAACTTGGGGGATTTAGGGGGCGAAAGGATTCAGCCTC
>JAYVFW010000291.1:0-12232 GCA_043772715.1 Phormidesmis sp.
AAGTCCCCCAGAATGGGGGATTTAGGGGGCAGAAGCCGCTGAGAACGAAGCGAAAAAACTCGTCGAACTGACGTTCTTGTTGTAGTCTCGATCGTGATCGATCAGTAACCCAGTATGAATGATTTTGCTGACAGCGAAGAACTTTTTGAACAAAAGAAAATTTCAAAAAAACCTCCACAATTAGGTTTGATGTGGAGGTTTTCTTTTGGAGATCAGGGTGCCAAATTAGCGCTTGTTTTTGCCTGGTTTGCGTCCACCTTCGTCATTGCTACCACCGTGAGGGTGAGAATTTCCCGGATCGCAGCCTTCTGAGCCGTTGCCAATTCCTTGATTGCAATGACGCTTTCTGCCCTTTTTGTCGTCGTCATCCGAGCCGATCGCTTGAGTCGTGCTAACCGTTTGATAGGTAGTCAATAGCTGACTGACTTCATAAACCGAAAGGTTAGTGCTGCTGATATTAATAGTCTGCACGACCTGCCCCGGAACCGCCACAAACACCGAACTCAGACTAGACTGGAACACGTCGATCGACCGATTTACCAACAAAAACGTCCCACTCTCAAAGGAGGTTGGGTAGCTACAGTTCGATCGCGGAGTTGGCAAACCGACCAGCGTGAACCCATTCAAATTCAGATTCTGAACGCTGTTGAAGAATGTTACCCGTGCATTTCGATAGGTCTGGCTCGTGACTTGCGAAACCTGAGTGAAATAGTCGTAAACCTGAGTGTTGGCATCGATCGCGCCGTCCTGATTGACATCCATTCCATAAACGGTGCGAACGATGCGGGTAACGCTGGGGCGATCGGGCAAAACTAGCGTCACCGTCGCATTTTCTGACAGCAATTCAAATTCGCTGTAGCCGATGAATTGATTGGCTGGGTCGAACAGCCGAACGATCACGCGATCGCCTGCCTTCAGCCCTTTCATGAACTTGGCTTTTTTGTTGATTTTGTAGCGAAAATCGCCGACAAATCGTTCTGCGGAAAAGCCTTGCGACGTTCGACTACGAACCGAAACTCGCGCAGTCACTTTAGAAAGAGTGGCTTTTTTCTGAGAGATTGCCAAACTAAAGCTGCCCTGGTTGACCGTGAGCGCCGATTGAGCCGAGGAACTGCTGATGAGCTGAGTGCTGGTGGTTTGGGCGATCGTTTGATAAGACTGACTTTGTTCAAACAAAACGGAGCGATCGCGCACACTGCCGCGAATGTCGTAGCGCAGTTGTGCCGTCACGCGCAGGTCTACTTTGCTGAGGTCTACGTCGTTGCCGAGTTGTTGCCGCAAGTCATTAAAAGAGATTACTTCAGGTGCCAGGGTGGTTTGCCCTGAAGCGTTGGTGATCAGCCGCGCCCCTGTGCTGGTGAAGATCTGCACCCAGCGATCGTTCCGCCGCGCAAACACTTGATACACCGCATTAGCGTAGCTGGTTTGTGGCTTGTTGAGAATGCCCAGTTGCACCACTAGGGCTGAATCTTGCCCAGTTTGCACCAGTCGCGCCACCTTGAGAACGGCATTCCAGCTTTGTTGTTGACTGACTTGTGAGGGAGCTGCCATTACTGCTTTTTGAGTGCTGTAGCTACCCAAGAGCAACGTGGATGCCATGAGCGAGATCGCAGCTTTCCTCCAAATCGACTGGCGAGTGTCACGATCTTTGAGAGTCTCGTCGTGCGAATCGAAACTAGGCACAGAATTCTTCATAGGTTTTGTCAGCGAATGTTTGGCTTAGTAGGCTCAAATCGAACTTGAGTAGACACAGCAAATCTGCCTTCTACCAATCCAATGAGCAAGCTCTGCGGATCGGTATAATGGAGTCGTCTCTTGCTCACGAGACTTGTTAGAAATATGACAAGTTCCATACGGGTGTGAAGATCACATCAAGAAGTTTTCCTTTATATGAAGCTAAGGTGCAAGACGCGCTTTCTTGAGGCGATTGGCTTCATACCAGTTCGCAATCTCTGGCACCCATTTCTGAAAGGGTTCCCAGATGCATTCACAGAGCTTTTGAGCTTCTAGCTGGGCATCTGCTTTCCAACGCAAATCGATTAAGTGCATCATCGATCGCACATTAGCCGACATCACCCAATGCTGACGCACATCAAACGGGATCAATCCTCTCGCGTGTTCTTCTGAAAACCCTTGATCAATTCGGTCTTTATAGCGCTGACAAGCGGTGACACACCATTCAATATCTTGTTGACGCTGTTCTAGCGTGTATTCGTATTTTTTGCCCTGGCGATCGCTATAAAACCCCAACGGACGCAGATAAAACACTTCTTCTACCTCACGCTTGCCCTCAATTACATCGACGAGTCTCTGCCCTGTGTACCTAAAAGATTGGACATCAAAAGAGATTCCGACGCGATGAGTGCGGATCTGCTGCATGGTGCTGTGGGGGAACCAGCCGCAGTTCAACACGATTTGCGGATGCTCTAGAGGCCCGTAATGCCCTCGATTGCCTGCCAACAGTTGTTTAATGATTACCTCGCCGCACTTAGCTTCGTCGGGAAAGCGATCGCGATCGTCACAGACAAAATTTTCTGCATAATCTTGGTGCATCGCTGCATAAATCGTCTGCTGCGGATTTGGGGTTTGGGAAATGACTTCGACTTTAAAACGATCCATAATAAGGAGCCAGGTTAGCCTTGGGCGGTTGAGAACAAATTGTTTAAGGTTAATAAGATTAGCGCCGATCGTGCCCGATATTGACTTTTTGATCCTTAAATTTTCGATTCCCTGCCGATGTTTTTTTGCCCCGATCCTCCACAAGATGGATTAAGCTAACTGAAACCCCACTGTTTTTTCGGACAAGCTATACCGTGCCCAAACGTATTTCTTTTCTTTCTGCCCTGACTATTTTGAGTGTGTGGACTGCCGCTCATCCCGCTTTTGGACAGGCGTTGGTGCCCCACACGCTGCAACTTGACACCAAAAAGTTAGAGCAGCAGGGCATTGGTTTAGTGCAGGAAGCCACGCAACTGGCTCAGTTTCAACAGTTTGACCTGGCATTATCGCGCGCACGGTTAGCAACTCAATTAGCGCCAAAGATTCCTGAAGCGTGGGCAGTTTTAGGCGGGTTATATCTCCAAGCCAATCAGATTGATCCAGGAATTAATGCGCTCAAACAGGCGCAGGCTCTTGATCCCCGCAATGCTGCCATTTTGTTTGCGTTGGGAACAGCGCACTTTCAAAAAGCCAGCTATCAGCAGTCGATCGACTACATTCAATCTGGGCTGAAGTTAAAGCCAAACGTGCCTGGAGCGCTATTTGATTTAGGTAACGCTTACCTGATGCTCAAGCAAAATCGGGAAGCGATCGCCAGCTACGAGAAAGCTTATGCTCAAGACAAAGAATATTGGCCGGCGATTAATAATGTGGCGCTGGTCAAATATGAACAGGGAGACGTTGACGATGCAATTCGGCTGTGGCGGACTTCGGTGGCGATCGATCCCAAAGCGGCAGAACCCAAATTAGCAGCCGCCGTCGCACTCTACAATAAAGGCGATCGTGAGCAAGGTCTAACCCTGGGCGAAGCAGCCATTCGGTTAGATAGTCGCTATAGTGACTTGAAGTTTCTCAAAGACAATCTGTGGGGCGAGAAGCTGTTAGCGGCAACCCAAAAATTCTTGTCGGTGCCGAGAATTCAGGCGACGATCGCGCAAGCTCAAGCAGCCCCTCCCGTTCAGCCACAGCGACCTGAGCAGTAAGCGAGCGTGCAGTAAACTTTGTATTAAATGAGTGGTTGAGTTCGGGTGTCATCATGCGATCGAGAGAAGCGTCTCACAATCATCAGCTTCACCACTCAAAGAAAACTAGATCAAAAGGGAACCGATTTCCCTGGATGCTGTTCGTCTTGCCTTTGGTGGTTTGGTTTGGCTTCCGAGCCGTTCGCATTTATTTTGAGCAGCCGCAAGCGATTCTCGTCTTGGGCGGTTCGACCGTGGCGTTAGAGCGTGAGAAGTTTACGGCTGAGTTTGCTCGTCAGCATCCCGGCTTGCCGATCTGGATTTCTTCGGGTAGCCCCAGAGAATACACAGAGCAGGTGTTTTCAGAAGCGGGCGTGGATCTGCATCGGCTTAACTTAGACTATCAAGCGGTAGATACCGTGACGAATTTTACAACTCTGGTGGATGAGTTAAAGCAGCAGGGCGTTCAAAGCGTCTACTTAGTAACTTCTGACTATCATATGCGACGCGCTCAAATCATCGGCGAAATTGTGCTAGGAAGTCGAGGAATTGATCTCAAACCAGTCTCAGTGCCTTCTGAGCAGCCTGAAGAAGATTTATCCAAGGCACTTCGAGACGGAGGTAGAGCCGTTCTCTGGGTGACTACAGGGCATACTGGGGCAAGCTGGAGCCGACTGCACGGAGGGCGGTAGCAGACAGAGAATTCTAAAGCTCAAGCCACGATCGAGTCCTGCACTAATACATAGGGCTGAACAATCAAGGCATGAAATCGCTTGTCTTGATGGGCATTCCAATCTGATTTCTGCTGGTCAGATGGCTTGTAAATTAGACCTTCAGCGATCCAGTGTTGGACTGAGGTGGAGTTGTCGTTGACGATCGCCATTCCCACATCGACTAAGTTTAGTTGAGGAGCCACAACGATCACGACATCTCGATCAACGTGGGGAATCAGCCAACTCCATTCGGCTTCGTCTAGAGATTCGGTGAGTTCTGATCTTAAATCTGACATTTCAGGAATCGTAATGAGAGACAGAATTTTACACTTCAACCCTAGCGTCCCAAGTCATGTAGGGCGTTGATTTCTAGCGCACAGCGTTGAGTGATGGCTTCGAGTTCTGAACGATCGCTAGACGCTGGAGGCGCGATCAGTTCGCCAATTCGCACCGTCACCGGAGCCGGACGAGGAATGGCGGAGCCTTTGCGAAAAATGGTATGGGTTCCCCAAAGGCTGACGGGAAGTAAAGGCGATTGAGTCTTGGCTGCGATCCAAGCTGCGCCGAGTTTAGGATCGGCAATGCGACCGTCAACAGTGCGAGTGCCATCAAGAAACACGCCTGTTGCCCAACCTGACTCAATGGACGCGATCGCCGCTTTCATAGCGCTGCGATCGGCTGACCCTCGCTTGACTGGATAAGCTCCATAAGCTCGAATTGCCTGCTTCAGCACAGGCACCTGAAACAGTTCCTCTTTTGCCATATACGCTACCGGGCGACCCACTCCACACGATAACAAAAGCGGATCAAAATCACTGGCATGATTGCTGACGACGAGCAAGCGCCCCTTTTGGGGCACATTTTCGGCTCCGTAAATCCGTCCTTTAAAGTAAGTGTGCAGCACCGGGCTGACGATCGACCATTTGAACAGACGGTAAAGCAGCAGGCTGATCAACGGTTCTCGATCGGGAAATGGCTCTGGGTGAGAAGCGCGAGTCATGAACAGAGATCGGCAAGCCTACCGACATTTTCTAGCATTAAGTTAGGGCAGGTGCGCTTAATAATTCCAGTCAAGACTTTGCCAGGGCCCACTTCGACCACCCGATTAACCCCTTCTTGAAGCAGTTGCAGAGAAATCTCACGCCAGCGCACAGAGCCAGTCATCTGACGATTTAGACGGTCTTTCAGCACTGCCGAGTCAGCGCTAGGAGTTGGGTCAACGTTAGAGAACACAGGAACTTGAGCCGTTGCAAAAGAGACAGAATCTAAAACCGCTTTGAATTGAGTCGCCGCGTCTGCCATTAGGGGAGAGTGAAACGCCCCGCTGACATTCAACCGAATCGATCGCTTAGTCTTGACCTGGTTCAACACGGTTTCGACCGCCTCTGGAGTGCCAGAAATGACGACCTGACCTTCGTTATTATCATTGGCTAAGACCACATCTGGTGTTTGGGCGATCGCGGCTTCAAGATTGGGACGATTAAAGCCTATCAACGCTGCCATCGTGCCGTCTGATGCGCCGTCCATCAGTTCTGCGCGACGCTTGATCAGCCGCAACCCGTCTTCAAAGCCAAATACACCCGCCGCATAAAGGGCGCTATATTCTCCCAAGCTGTGACCTGCGACATAATCAGGGTGCTGCCCGTTTGCCTTTAGCAAATCTGCCAAAATGCTTTCCACAACATACAAACAAGGCTGCGTGTAGAGCGTGTGGGAAACCTTGTCGTCTTGACTTTGGCAAACTTCAATCACTGACCAGCCCAAAATCGGTTCGGCTTGCTCAAACTTTGCCATTGCGTCGGGCAATTCAAGCAAATCCGTTCCCATGCCGATCGCTTGAGAACCTTGCCCCGGAAACACCCATGCGGTCTTAGTCATAGTCCTGCTATCCCCACTGAAAGATGGCTGCGCCCCACGTCAACCCGGCTCCAAAGCCAGAAGTGACGATCGTATCGCCCGGTTTAATTTTGCCTTGTCGAACAGCTTCATCCAAGGCTAAAGGAATCGACGCGGCGGACGTATTGCCGTATTTTGCCAGATTACTGATCACTTTTTCGGGAGGAATTTTGAGCCGATCGGCAACCGAGTCGAGAATGCGCTGATTGGCTTGATGCAGCAAAAGCCAGTCAACCTCCGCAACCGTTAAATTTGCCCGAAATAGGGCTTTCTCGATCACTTCAGGCACCTTCTTGACCGCAAAGCGATAAACTTCTTGACCGTTCATCGTGATCGGGTGAAAAGTGCCTTGATTAACCGTCACGCCATTGAGTAACTCTTTTGGCTCAGAGTGATAAGACAAATTGAGACAGTCGTTTTGGGTGCCGTCACTGCGAAGTTCAAATCCTAACAGCCGATCGTGCTGACTCGCCTGCATCACCACCGCTCCAGCTCCATCCCCAAACAGCACACAGGTGCGACGATCAGACCAATCGAGCCAGCGAGACAACACATCGGCTCCGATCAACAGCACATTTTTATAAACGCCCGTGCGAATAAACTGCGCTGCCGTCACCATGCCAAACACAAAGCCAGAACAAGCGGCAGTCAAATCAAAAGCCACCGCTCCAGACGCGCCCAGTTGCGCTTGGATCTGACTGGCGCTGCCAAACAGATCATCTGCTGTCGAAGTTGCCAAAATGATCAAATCGAGATCGGTTGGAGCGATGCCTGCCATCTCGATCGCACCCTTCGCCGCTGCAACCCCCAACTTAGTGAGTGAACATCCCGGCTCTGCCAATCGGCGCTCACGAATGCCTGTGCGAGAGGCAATCCATTCGTCAGACGTTTCGACAACTCGACTCAGCTCAACATTATTGAGGGCAACGGTCGGAGTCGATGAGCCGCTCCCCGTGATTACAATCCCTACTCCTGACTGTTCCAAGATTTCTTCTCCATCGTTACCGGGTCTTGAGTGGTGCAACTAGCTCTCTGCTAAACGGCTAGTGACCGCGATGCGATCGAGGACTTCATTGTCGATCGCGTCTTTTGCCAACCGTGCCGCGTTGAAGATCGTCGGCGCTTGAGAACTGCCGTGACTGATAATGCAGATTCCGGCAACCCCCAACAGCAAACCGCCGCCATGTTCGGCGTGATCCATTCGCTGTTTAATCCGTTTTAGGTTAGGACGCAGAAACGAAACGCCTAACTTGCCGTGTAAGCCACGGGGCAACTCTTGCCGCAAGATTTGTAGGGCAACTTCGCCAACGGCTTCGGCAAACTTTAGCAGCACGTTGCCCGAAAAGCCATCACAGACGATGACATCAAAATGACCTGACAACACATCTCGCCCTTCGGCATTACCAATAAAAGGAATGTTGGGATTTTCTTCTAAAAGCTGATGAGTTTGAATCGCCAACTCGTTGCCCTTGTTGGGTTCTTCGCCAATGTTTAATAAGCCTACTTTAGGTTCTGTGACTCCCAGCACGTATTGAGAATAGATGCTGCCCATCAGAGCAAATTGCTCTAGAAACTTGGGACGACAGTCTACATTTGCGCCAACATCGAGAATCAACACAGGTTTGCCTGCGATCATCGTGGGTAGAACAGCCCCGATCGCAGGACGGTCAATTCCTGGCAACCTGCCCAATCGCAACAGAGCCGCCGCCATCGCTGCCCCAGAGTGACCCGCCGACACCACAGCATCTGCCCGCTTTTTCTTAACTAAATCCATCGCCACGTTGATCGAGGCTTTGGGCTTGCGGCGCAGAGCTATTAGCGGCTCCTCAGACATCTCGATCGCGCCCTCCGACGGCACAATCTCTAGCGATGAAGATTGAGTGTGCTGTTTTAAGGAGGCTTCAATTTGCCCAGGGTCGCCCACCAGCAACACGTCTACCCCTAGTTCTTCTTGCGCCCTGAGTGCGCCAGCCACAATCTCAGCAGGGGCATTGTCTCCCCCCATCGCATCAATTGCAATTCGTACCCGCGTCGATCTCATTGGCTCAGTTTATAAAAACCTCATAAATTCTATCAGATGGCATTCCCACCGGGGAAAATTCCCGAAGGCTGATAGTGTCTATCATTCTCTCGCAGACGGGGCGCAATGCTGCAAGAAATTGCCAGATCCAGACGGCGCAACAGCGTTTAGCTGACTGTGTTCAAGTAGATTGATGAAGACTGTACGGAAAAAACTGTGCAGAAGCTCATCGCTCGATTTCCTCAACTTATGCAAACTCAGAAAGTCCGAGCTTGGCAAGAATATCTGAATCGCGCTGATCTTCAGCAAATTGTGCCGCCCGTGATCGCCCGAATGATTGCCATCAACAGCCTGATTTTCCTTGTGTGCAGTAGCGTCCGCCACGTGCTGTTTCAATCCACTGCTCTAGATTTGGGCTATTTTGACCAGGCAATTTATCTGATTAGTCAGGGAGCCACGCCGATCGTGTCTTTTTGGGGCTATCACTTCATGGGCGGTCACGCCGATTGGATTCTGTATCTGGTCGCCGTGTTCTACAAGCTCTATCCCAGTGTGTATTGGCTGTTTGCGATTCAGGCAATTTCTCTGAGCATTGGGGCTTTACCCATCTGGCACCTGGCACGACAAGTGGAATTGAGTGCGTCACAGGCAAAAACGATCGCCCTCTCTTATCTGCTTTACCCTTTACTGTTCAACCTAAATCTGTTTGATTTTCATCCTGAAGTCATCGCTTTACCGTTAATTCTCACAGCAGTTTTGGCAGCAAGAGCCGATCGCGTGGGCTGGTTCTCGTTCTGCATTGTGCTGATTTTGGGCTGTCGAGATGCTTTGTCGCTCACCGTTGCTGCAATGGGTTTTTGGCTGTTGGTATTTGAGAAAAAGCGCCAGTGTGGCACGATCGCGATTCTGCTAGGCGGTAGCTGGTTTTTGGTGGTGACCCAAATTGTGATTCCCTATTTTCGTCCCGGTGGAGTCGAGTCAGTGGCGCGATACGGATATCTGGGAACTTCTTTGGCGGAGGTTGTGAAGAATCTTTTTCTCAAGCCCTGGTTAAGTTTGGAAAAGTTGTTCTCGATCGACACCCTATTCTACGTATTTTTACTAGTAATCCCGATCGCCTGGGGGCTTTCACTGCGATCGCTCACGCCCTTAGTCGCAGCACTGCCAACGGTTGCCATCAACATTCTGTCAGAGCTAGAACTTCAGCGCGACTTGCTACATCAATATTCATTGCCTGTCTTACCATTTTTGGTGCTGTCTGTGATCTCAGCAATGGCAGCCGGAAAAGGGTGGATCAAAAATTTACGAACTGTAATCCTCTGGTCGCTGATTGCGTTTTTGGCACTGGCAAAGTACGGTTTTTTTTGGGAGAAGTATCTCGATCGTCTCGACGCTTGGCAAGCGACACGAGAGGCGATCGCCCAGGTGAATTCAAAAGGTGCCGTTCTCACCACCAGCTACATCGCTCCTCATCTCACCCATCGTCCGTTTTTGGAGTACACCAAACTGA
Source organism: Phormidesmis sp. (assembly GCA_043772715.1). GTDB lineage: Bacteria > Cyanobacteriota > Cyanobacteriia > Leptolyngbyales > Leptolyngbyaceae > Phormidesmis_A. Next base: position 9,820 of record JAYVFW010000291.1, read on the forward strand.
TTGCACCACCCACGACGCTCAGTCAGTTTGACTATGTGTTGCTCAATCTCCGTCACCCTGGCTGGGCAAGTAGTTCAGAACTGGCGCGTCAGGTTTTTCAGTTAGCCCAAAAGACTCCCCAGCTTCAGCTTCAATATCAGCGCGACCAGGTTTATTTGTTTGTCAAGAAAGGTTAAAGAGTTTGTGACTGCTTTGTTGTTTTTTCGGCGTTGCTGAATGATGGTATGAACCCATAAATTTGCCCTCACCCTAGCCCTCTCCCCAAGGAGAGGGAACAAGATTTCTAGCTCCTCTCTCCTTGGGGAGAGGGGTTGGGGGTGAGGGTCATTCATTCTTTGATTCAGCAACGCCGTTTTTTTATCCCACTGCTTGAGTAACCACTTCCTGGAATTGAATGATATCTTGGCGCGGATCAACGTGGCTGACTTTGAGATCGAGGCGATCGCCCGGTTCGATCGATCGGCTAAACCGAATCGGCAACTCTAAGCCTAAGTCTTCTAACAAAACGAGTCCTAGATTCTCGTGTTCTCGCAGCCAACGCAGCATTAGAGCTTGCCAGACCTCCGATGAGTTGCGACGCAGAAATTCTAAGCTCCAATAGCGATTGGTTTGGCGCTCGACGAGAGAGGCTTCCTGAACCGTACTCGCAATGGTCAGCATTAAATCTTTCACTTCATCCGGGGAGAACGGTAGCTCTGCACCCCGCAAATGAGCTTTGATTTGAAAGTGCGTTAACAGATCACTATAGCGGCGAATTGGGGAGGTGACTTGAGTGTAGGTGTCTAATCCCAAACTGGCATGACGGGCAGGAGTGATACTCAATTCGCTGCGAGGCATACAGCGGCGAATCGCACAAGAGCGCACCGGACCTGCCGGAAGCAGCAGCAACTCACCTTCGGGCGGCAATTCGGGCTGAGGTTGAGCGCGAAAAGGCACGGGCAAACCGTGCTGTTGACCATAACGTGCAGCCACTTCTCCTGCCAAAATCATCATCTCAGCCACGAGTTGGCGAGAAACGGAATCTTCTAGGACGTAGACCGCAACCTCGCCTTCACTATTGACCTTGATCGACGATTCGGGCATATGAATGCTAATCGCCCCCTGAGACTGTCGCCACTGCTCACGGCGTTTTGCCCAACGCGCGATCGCTTCCAATTCTGACTCTGCTTGAACGCCCCATTGCAGCATTTCGTCTACATCGTCGTAGGTAAGGCGATAGGTGGCTTTGATCAAGCTGGTGTGAATGCTAAAGTCTTGTACGCCGCCCGACTCGTCTAAAACGACCCCAAAGCTGAGGGCGCAGCAGACCTCGCCTTGATTTAGGCTCATCGGTCCGGTTGCCAACTCAGATGGAAACATCGAAATCATTCCCGTTGGCAGATAGATAGTGGTCGTTCGACGACGAGCCTCTAAATCTAAGTCATCGCCGGGGGTGAGCCAGCGAGTGGGGTCGGCAATATGAATCCAGAGGCGCTGCTGACCATCCGGCAGAATTTCTAGACTCAAGCCATCATCGATTTCACGGGTGCTTTCGTCATCGATCGTATAGACTTTCAGGTGAGTCAGGTCTAAGCGATCGACGTTTGAGTCAGCGGGCGGAAACTCCAAGCGGTGGTGCAACACTTCCAAAACCTTTGTAGAAAAGTGAGTAGGGATCTGACTGCGCCGCAGGAACAGATTCTCGTGAGAACTCCACAAACCCAGATCGGTTAGCAATTGCAGGGCAGATTGAGGCGTTTCTTGCCGTTTAAGAGCGCTCAGAGTTTCAAGGGCAGGCGTGCGATGAGTTGCCTCGTCTCCTAGGGTCGCAAATCGCTCAATAGCATCGAGGCGAACCCGATCGCTAGGTTGCCATTCGACGACTTCCCCCTTCAAGGCTTGCTGGAGGCGCTCTAGATAGCTCTCCCAGTCGCGTTGCCGTTGAGCTTCCATCTCAATCTGATGCTTGAGTTCGGCAACCTGATTTGCAGGTCGGGCTTCGTAGCGATCGCCCTTCTGCTTAAAGTAAATCTTATCGTCTGAGAGTAAGCAATACGCTGCGTAGCACAAGGGCGCAGTCTTTTCTGAAAACAGCAGCATCGCCATTTCGATCGGCGCAGTGTTCTCACCCGTTTCGCTCAAAATTTCCCATGCAATCTCTAAACTTGACGGATCAAGATAGGGTTGAATCTCCTGCAAAAACTTAGGAATGTCGGCAGACTTATAAGTTTCGTCCGCAATCTCGTAAGTGACTTGTCGAGGATGAAGGGTGTGAGCTTGCCCGCGATCGTCGGTCACAATCCAATGTTTTTTGCCTTCTGGACGTTCGGCAACGGCAAGACGGCGATCGCTATTGAGGCGAAATTCAACTAGGGTTCCCTTCTCCATTGAGGTCGGTGCAATATGGGGTGTTTAAGGACAAATGAGAGCCGGG
>JAYVFW010000292.1:0-4056 GCA_043772715.1 Phormidesmis sp.
ACTCAACGCCACCCAATCTACGCCCTGGTCTAACCCAAACACTAAATCCTTACGGTCTTTATCGGTCAATGCTTTGATCGACAGATAAACTCCCGGAAAGTTGACCCCTTTGTTATTAGAAAGCGGACCGCCGACCACTACGCGGCAATGGAGCGCTTGGGCCTCTCGATCGATTGATTCCACCTTCATTTCGACTCTGCCATCGTCTAGCATAATCGTGGCACCCAAAGGAACTTCCTTGGCCAGCAAGTCATAAGTGACCGAGCTAATCGATTGAGTTCCGGGGATCAGCCTGCTTGTAAGGGTGAAAGGATCGCCCTTTTTCAGCGCGATCGCACCATTCTCAAATCGTCCCAAGCGGATTTTGGGACCTTGCAAATCTTGTAAAATTCCGACGGGCTGATTTAAGTCGTAGGAGATCTGCCGAATCAGCCGAATGCTCCGCAAATGGTCATCGTGGCTGCCGTGGGAAAAATTGAGGCGTAGCGTGGTTGCCCCAGCTTCAATCAGTTCCCGTAAAACTTCTGGACTACTGGTCGCAGGACCGATCGTCGCAACAATTTTGGTTCTACGCTGGGAGGGTTGCAATTGCATGAACAGAATCCAGAAGGGCTACAAAGAGTAAAGGGTGAAGTGTAGTGAGGGGGTTACTGAGTCTCTTAACTGAGAGGAACGCAGAAACTTTTATCTAGCCTGAAACTATAAGCAAAAATGGCTGCTTATTATCAACTAGATCAAGTCACTCGATCGCATATCAGCCTAGATTAAAAAAGCTTATGCCAGTAGTTTAAGCGAAGACTTGCCCCTGTGTGTACTTCTGAGCGCAAAGCTTCTATACAAGCATCAGGGATATTACCATGTTTGACAATGTTTCAGAGAAAGCATCACAAGAACTTTTCACAGCTAGACAAGAAATTAGAAAAGTTTGACCGCGATCGTCCCGATGCTACTTCTCAAACAACAAATGGGATACTTATAGATGAACCTGATCGCCCTTCATCTTCCCTGGTCTTGCTATGTCTCTTGCTGGTATTCGTATTCTTGTGGTGGATGATGACCCCGACTCACGAGACTTCATCACCTTTGTCTTAGAGCAAGAAGGGGCTGAAATCACAGCAGCATCTTCAGCGGTTGAAGCCCTTAAGGCGCTGTCTCAATGTCAGCCAGATCTCTTAGTCAGCGACATTGGAATGCCCGAAATGGATGGCTATATGCTGATGCAGCAAGTGCGATCGTGGTCATTAGAGCGAGGCGGACAGATCCCCGCGATCGCGCTAACTGCCTACGCGGGCGAATATGACCAACAGCAGGCGCTTTCTGCGGGGTTTCAGGCCCATGTGTCAAAGCCAGCCGAACCCGATCGACTGATTGCGATCGCGATCCAACTGGCAGGAAAACGCTAGAGGCTTTGGCTCAGAAGTCTTAACGACGGAAAAGCTTACGAAAGCGAGGTGTGGCACTAGGACGGATAGCAGATCCTCCATTCAGTCGCTCGCCTGTGCCGCCATCTTGACGATCGAGAAACGGCTTTAGGTTGATGTCACTAGATCGCACCGTTTTAGGAGCAGTCATTGCGCCATTGCGACCCAAACCTCTAATGCCTAGCAAACTCCCCAACTGATTGATAATATTGCCGTCCGCGCCATTTTGCCCATAGGTTAAAACGCCTTGAGTTTGTTGACCACTATCAGCGATCGTCAGGTTTTGAAACACGCGATCGCGGGTCGTGAGCGGATCTTGTCCAGTGGGCACTGTCAGCACAATGCGGCAGGAGGGAACGCGATCGGTCGTCACGCAAATCGTGTTGTAACCATTCTCTACAGCGGTTTTCATCTCTAACAACCCATCAGCCCGATAAGATTCTAACCGACGCGAAATCTCGTTACAGCGACGATCAGAACTCCAGCCGCCGCCCAAAGCGCTCGGCACTGCCCAAGGATAGGCTCGATTAGGCTGACTCTCTGGCATATACATCACGGTGTATTGGCTGTTAGAGTTTTGGCAAGCAAACCGCACTCCACTCAACGGTGGGTTAGGAATTGTAGTCCCAGGAATGGTGGTTCCGCCGTTTCCTGGCTCGGTGGGGACAATCACATCCCCAGAGGGCGACGTGGCTTGTGCTATCAGTGCGCGGTTAGTCGGTGCAGCGATCGCCGCGCCACTCAACAGCATCGCCGCGCCCGTTGCTACGCTAATTTGCAAACCTGTCTTAACCTGCGATCGCAACATTGTAGTCAACCTCAAATATGTAAATAACTTAGAGTCGATAGTGCCCTTGATCGATGAGAGTTTGTGGCTTCTAGTCGTGCGCCTCAGCTCGACATCAACCTTAAAAACCTGAAGTCACAAAGCTTTCAGACAAATGCGTTTTGTTCGCATCCTGATTACCCAGACCCCGCTTTTTCTACCAAGTTCCCTAGCCTGTTCAGATTGCTCAACCCGTCTCTTTACCTGTCGGCGCTCGATCTCCACTTGGTTGATGGAATTCCACCTGTATTTATGATCAATAGACTTTACTTAAGTTCATGATTTTGCGTATCGTATACTACGTGAGGATACGACAAAGGAGAAAGAAATAATGTCGGCGGCAACAAAGCCCCTGACAGTTCCTAAAGAGTTGCTGGGTCCTCCTGGTGACTTCAATCCGACCCTCTTGATTTTTTGGCTCTCGGTGGCTTTAGCGGTAATCTCGACGCTGGGCTATTGGTGCTGGGGTTGGATCGATTGGTGCTGCTTCTGTATAAATGTTTTGGCGCTTCACATGGTAGGAACCGTGATTCACGATGCCTGTCATGGAGTTGCCCATCGAAATCGATCGGTGAATGCTTTATTGGGGCACGGCAGCGCATTTCTGCTGTGTTTCTCATACCCAGTGTTTACGCGGGTTCATATGCAGCATCACGCTCATGTGAATGATCCCGACGATGACCCTGATCATGTGGTTTCGACGATGGGACCGCTGTGGATTATTAACGCCCGCTTTATGTATCACGAGTTCTTTTTCTTTAAGCGCAAGCTGTGGCGAAAGAACGAGCTTCTAGAGTGGTTTTTAGCGCGGCTCTCTTTAGGGTTGGTGGTATATACCGCCTATCACTACGACTTTCTGGGATATGTGTTTAACTTTTGGTTTAGCCCCCTAGCGATCGTGGGCTTGGTGTTGGGGCTGTTCTTTGATTATTTACCGCATCGCCCCTTTAAAGAGCGCGATCGCTGGAAAAATGCCAGAGTCTACCCTAACCGCTTGCTCAACTGGCTGATCATGGGTCAGAACTACCATCTGATTCACCACCTCTGGCCCTCAGTGCCTTGGTATCACTACGAACGTGCGTATTTTGCGACAAAGCCGCTTTTAGATGCTAAGGGCAGTCACCAATCGATCGGACTCCTTAAAGAAGACTTTCTAGGTTTTGTCTATGACATTTTTCTAGGAATTCGGTTTCATCCTAAAAAAGCACAGCCGATTGAAGAAATCTTGCCGATCGCGAAAGCGTTACAGGAAGACTCTGTCGAATAGGTGAGCGATTCGACGACTCAGAATCTATCTCGATGAAGAGGTTTTTACCTGATGGCTGCGTCAGGATCGGTCTTAGAAAAACTGATTATTGATGAAGCTTGAGGGAAAAATGTTGGGATATTTCTTTGTAATCTTGTCAACTGCGTTGAGTCTGCTGGTCGTCGATATCGTGCTACCGGGCGTGAATATTGCGTCGTTTCCATCGGCTTTGATTGCAGGGGTATCGATCGGTTTAGTCAACGCCTTTGTGAAGCCGATTCTGTCGCTGCTGACCCTGCCGATTAACTTTTTGACCCTGGGTTTATTTTCGCTCATCGTCAACGGCATCTGTTTTTCATTAGCGGCGGCTATCACTCCAGGGTTTGGCGTTCATGGCACCCTGGCATTTATTCTAGGGCCTGTGATCTTGTCGTTTGCCAGCACCTTTCTGAATAAGTATTTTGCGGAACGTAATTCTGATACCAATTTAAACGGTATTCAAGGCAGATAGGGCATCCAGGATAAAGGGATAACCTGCGACCGAAGCCGTCACTTCCGGTGTT
>JAYVFW010000293.1:0-12123 GCA_043772715.1 Phormidesmis sp.
CTTGAAGTCCCCCAGAATTGGGGGACTTGGGGGCACGACGGACTAGTAGCAAAGTCGTCGAATTCACGTTAAACCGGGTTGTATTCTCGCGCCGTTGGATCAAACTCACGATTAGAAGACCGTCCGGGATCATAGCCCTCGTTGCGAACTCGACGACGTAAATCTCCCGCATCAGGAGACGCTTTTACCGCGTCATCGGGACTGATTCTACCCAACAAAATTAATTCACAAAGCGCCTGGTTCATCACCTGCATCCCTTCATTGGTGTCAGTTTCCATCAACTGGAAGGCATCGGTTTCTTGACCTTTGAGCAAATAGTCTTGCATCGCAGCAGTGTTGAGCAAGACCTCGTGAACGGCGGTGCGTCTGCCATCTGTAGTGGGCAACAACTGCTGCGAAACAACCGAGATCAGCGACTCTAAAATCTGAGTCCGCATCGCCTGTTGCTCATCGGGGTTGTAGATGTTGAGCAATCGGTTAACAGTGCCGATCGCGCTCTTGGTGTGCAGCGTTCCTAAAACTAGGTGCCCCGTCTGCGCTGCTTTGAGTGCCGTATCGACGGTGACGCGATCGCGCATTTCCCCAATCAGAATCACATCGGGATCTTCGCGTAAGACTGCCCGCAGCGCTTCGTGAAATTCGTGCGTATGCAATCCCACTTCTCGCTGACTGATCAAACACTTGCCCGAAGCGTGGACATATTCGATCGGGTCTTCGATCGTCACAATGTGGCGACTATCTGACTCATTCAATTCTCGAATCATCGCCGCGATCGACGTAGATTTGCCCGACCCAGTGGGGCCCGTCACCAAAATTAAGCCCTGCGGATAAGTGACCAAATGCTTGAGCACCGGAGGCAACCCCAACCCATCGATCGACGGCACATCGAGCGGGATTAGACGCAGCACGATCGCACCACCCGTCAACGTCTCAAAACAGTTGACCCGACAGCGCAGAAATCCTGGATAGTAAATGGCAGTGTCTAGCTCTTTTTTCTCAACAAACTGCTTTTTCTGCTGCTCACTCAGCATTTCAGTCAGATATCTTTCAAACAGTTCGGACGACACTGCCACATGATCTGACAAACAGACAATCTGACCGCGAATTCGCAGACGGGGCGGCTCACCGACGCGAATGTGAATATCAGACGCTTGGCGAGCATGGGCATCTCTAACCATCTGCTCGATCGTGAGCTGAGTGCCATCGGGTCTTGAGCGAGGAGCAGTTAGTTGAGCAAGGGGCGGTGGGGGCGGAAAAGCAGGATCAGCGTGGGGGCGCGCGGCAGGAACGCCCTGCATGGATGATTCCTTTTTGGCTTTCTCGTCTGACGGGTTGAAGTTAGTCATAATTAATCAGGCTGAGTCCGGTTGGTAAGCTCCCTGCTCAAACTAGGTTGAGCGCATCAAAACGCTAGAGTTTGGGCAAAACTTTTCTAGTTTTTTTGAATGTATCTAAGATTCTATCGATCATAGATAGTATGACTCAGGTTTTTTGCGATTTTTTCAACCCTTCTAAAAGATTAAGCTGAGTCGCAGAGAACGCATCAACTATTTATCAAATCACGGGCAGCGATGAACATCAAATTTCGGCTGACCAACTGGCTAGAAACTCACTGGGTTAACCCGGCTTATATTGGGTGGGTGTTGGGTGGGCTTGCCCTATTCTTCTTCGTCGCCGCCACTAACACGCTATCGGGTTGGCTATATGTGATCAGCGGGGTGATCATGGCGCTGTTAGCGATCGCCACCACTCTATCCACCCAAAACCTACAAAAGATTGAAATCATTCGCCGTCCCATTTACCCGGTGAGCGCAGGCGACTCTCTCACGGTAGAGTTGCTGATTCAAAATGCAACCGCTAAAGCGAAAAATCTCCTGCAAGTATCTGATCTGATTCCGCACCGATTGGGTGAACCAGTGACTAAAGTGATTGAAAGCCTGAATGCCGATGCCACCCAATATTGGGTCTATCAGCACCCAACTCAGCAACGAGGCGTTTATCGGTGGCAAACTGTGCAACTGCGATCGGCGGCTCCCCTCGGCTTGGTTTGGCGACGACAGGATCAGCAGGTTGAGGCAACGGCGATCGTTTATCCGATCGTTCTGCCGTTATCTCATTGCCCACTAATTGATCAAATCGGACAGGAGTCAAAGGCACAATTCACCAGTGACCAGCGTACTAAAGCCGCTCAGGAAGGATTAACACGATCGCTGCGCCCTTATCGATGGGGCGACCCGACCCGGCTGATTCATTGGCGCACCAGTGCTCGCTATGGAGAACTGCGGGTTCGAGAACTCGAACTTTTTACAGGCGGTCAAGAACTCGTAGTCTGTTTGGATAGCGCCACTCCATGGAAGTCAGAATCGTTTGAGGAGGCAGTGATTGCAGCCGCATCTCTTTATTTCTACGCGACCCGTCAAGCGCTGACGATTAAACTTTGGACTGCCAAGACTGGACTTCTGCAAGGAGAACAAGCGGTGTTAGAAGCCTTGGCAGCGACCTATGCTGGGGAAGATGATTACAGCACTAACCCGCCGAATCTGCCTTTAATTTGGCTGACTCAAAACCCTGAAAGTCTCAACACGTTGCCTTCAGGAAGCCGCTGGGTATTGTGGACTCAATCCTCGATCGAGGCACGATCGTCCCCTTTTCCAGGACTCGTGATTCGCCCCGAACGATCGCTGCAATCACAGCTTCAAGATTCTCTTAGCTAGAGCCTCACCTGATGACAGACGACCAACCAGAAGCATTTTGGCAAGCCGTTGAGCAGTTTAATCAAGGCGAATTTTATGCCTGTCACGACACGCTAGAAGCCATTTGGATGGAAGCGCCCACTTTTGAAAAAAACTTCTATCAGGGAATTTTGCAAGTTGCGGTGGCGATCTACCACTTAGGCAATCGCAATTTGCGTGGAGCTGTGATTCTACTGGGCGAAGGGCTAAACCGTCTGCGGAAATATCAACCAGAATATGGAGGGATTGAGGTCGATCGCTTCATCAACGACAGCGTAACCTTACTCACCCTTTTGCAGCAGATGGGAGTCGAGCAAGTGGACAATGTTATCCTGTGTCAGTCTTCAGAAGAGGGTTCTAGTAGGACTGATCAAGATGGCAAGATTATTCTACAGATTCCCATCGTCCGGAAGCTAACCGCATCAGTGGAATAATCGAATTAAGCCTGATCCACATCAAGACTATATATTTGTAATTATTAGAGAAGACTGGATCATCTCGAAACTTCTCTAAACAAGCGTCGTCTTTGAGATTATGCAACCTAGCTAGTTTTCGACCCTCAAGCGAAATTTGTTAAACTCTCCATGGTGATATATTCAAGGTCGTCAAGCGTTGCTCTACAAGATTGTTATTTCTTTATTTGCCGTTGACCTAATGATATTTTTAAAGCGTTTCTCACTCGATCGTCTAGGGCTGGCATTGCTGCTTCCCGCAAGCTTGACCCTGAGCTTGGCTGCCTCAAATCTCTCTGCTGATTCTCAAGCCGCCCCTGCCCAGCCTTTGACGCTGCGAGCCAACAGCACCGAAGCCAACGCCAAAACTGGGGTGGTCGTGGCGCGGGGCAATGTGCAAATTAACTATCCTTCTCGTCAGATTCAAGCTACGTCGGCTCAAGCTATCTACTTCAGCAAAGAGCGCCGCATCGTTTTGACGGGTGACGTTTATGTCTTGCAGCAGGGCAACAGTTTGCGAGGAGAAAATATCACTTACCTAGTTGACGAAGGGCGATTTGTGGCGTTGCCTCAACCGAGCAAACAGGTAGAAGCTATTTATTTGATCACAGATACGCCTGCCGTCTCCAATCCAAGTGCTGCCAGCCCTGCCCCCTTCAAGCCTAGTCCCCAGTTTCAGTCCCCTCCTCCAAGCAAGCGCTGATTTTTTGACTCGATTCACTTTGGCTATCTGAGGAGCAGATTATTGAGGATTGTATTAGAAAATATTCATAAATCTTATGGTGCGCGATCGGTAGTGAATCGGGTCAGTCTTTCTGTGGCTCAAGGCGAAGTTGTAGGATTGTTGGGCCCTAACGGGGCAGGCAAAACGACGACGTTTTATATTGCAACGGGCTTAGAGAAACCTGATAGCGGCAAGGTTTGGCTTGACGGTCAAGAAGTCACTGCTCTCCCGATCAATAAACGAGCGACGTTAGGAATCGGCTATCTAGCACAAGAACCGAGCATTTTCCGATATCTCACCGTTCAAGAAAATATTCTGCTGGTTTTAGAGCAAACCAAAGTTCCTCGCTGGCAATGGAACGACCGCTTAAGTGGGTTGCTCAAAGAATTCCGACTAGAGAAAGTGGCCTCTACGCTAGGAGTGCAGGTGTCTGGAGGCGAACGTCGGCGCACAGAGTTAGCACGGGCACTTGCATCTGGAACGAATGGGCCCAAATTTCTGCTGCTAGACGAACCGTTTGCTGGCGTTGATCCGATCGCCGTCGCCGAAATTCAAGATATTGTGGCTCAACTGCGCGATCGGCAAATCGGCATTTTGATCACCGATCACAATGTGCGCGAAACGTTAGCCATCACCGATCGGGCTTACATCATGCGCGACGGGCAGATTCTCGCGTCGGGCAACGCTGAAGAACTCTATGCAAATCCTTTAGTGCGGCAATATTATCTGGGAGACAACTTCCAGCGTTAGATAGTCCATACACTCTTTTCCCCCATGTCCTCCGGGTTTTCTTCGCCTTCTCCGCCTTCGTTTCGACCTGTCAGCCGACTCTCTTTTTTGTCGGTGATGGATCGCTATATCATCACTCAACTGATTCCGCCGCTGTTATTTGGGGTCGCTGCGTTTTCGTCGGTGGTGTCTTCGGTGGGGACGCTATTTGACTTGATTCGCAAAGTCACTCAGTCGGGTTTGCCCTTCTCGATCGCGCTTCAAGTCTTTTTCTTGCAACTGCCTTATTTTGTGAGTTTGGCGTTGCCTATGTCGATGCTTTTGGCGGCGTTAATCGTCTACAGTCGCCTCTCAACCGACAGCGAACTGATTGCCTTCCGCAGTGCTGGGATCAGCGTTTATCGGTTGATTTTGCCCGCGATCGTGCTCAGTCTAATCGTGACGGGGGTGACTTTTGGGTTTAACGAAGCGATCGTGCCCGCCGCAACTTATCAAGCCGCCCGGACGCTTGACTTAGCGCTTAAAGAAGACAAGCCGACGTTTAGAGAAAAAAACATTCTCGTAACGCAGTTTAGCAACGGCAAACAGGCTAGTGGCTCAAGTGACCAGACCTTAGAGCGGATCTTTTATGCCCGACAGTTTGACGGACGGCAGATGAAAGGCTTGACGGTTCTCGATTTTTCGCAGGGTGGACTCAACCAAATCGTTGCCTCAGAGTCGGCAGTTTGGAACCCCAAAGACACCACTTGGGACTTCTTTAACGGCACGATTTACGTGGTGGCACCCGATGGGTCTTATCGCAACATCGTCAAGTTTGTGAAGCAGAAACTTGAACTGCCTCGCACACCTCTAGACCTGGCAAATCGCAAGCAAGACTCAGCCGAGATGAACATTGCAGAACTGCGAGATTCGCTCAATATTTTGACTCAGAGTGGAGATGAAAAAGAAGCCCGTAAAACCCGGCTGCGAATTCAGCAGAAGCTTGCGTTCCCGTTTGTATGCTTGGTGTTTGGGTTAACGGGCGCAACGCTAGGCACTCGCCCCCAACGCGGTGGCAAAGGCGCGAGTTTTGCCATTAGCATCGTGATTATTTTCAGTTACTATCTGCTGTCGTTTGTCTGCGACTCTTTGGGGCTGCTAGAAATTTTGTCTCCCTACATCGCGGCTTGGCTGCCAACCGTTTTAGGACTGGTTGCAGGTGGGTTTCTGCTAGTTCGGGCGGCTCGATAAACGGGATAGATCGGCTCGATCGCCGATGCCTACAACGAGTGCGATCGACTACAATTCCTGTTATCAAGGCTAGTCTGGGCTAAGTTCTCTACGGTCTTTCAACCATGCGCCGCCGAACGTCTCCTGTCACTGCTCGATATCTGCTGGCTAGGCTGCGTCCTCTGACTCGACCTATTTTTTGGGGTCCTTCTATTGCGCTGATGTTGGTGATTTTGTTCACCTGGCAATATTGGATGCGCCCTGAATGGGTCAGCTATTTTGGGATTAACGCTAGTTCGGGTGACACTAGTGGGCTGTCGCCAGAAGATCGGGCGATCGGTGCAGATATTGACACGCTGCCGATGCTGTTTAATGACTTTGGGATTGCTAACTCGACTTCCAAACAAGCTGATCCCGCTAAATCTGACCTCGCAACTGCCTCAACTGATTTGGCAAAGCTACCTCAAATTCCGATACCGGGTTCGGCGATCGCTCCCCAATCCCTCAATGGAAGTGTTGGCAATAGCAATGTCTTTGGGGCAACGATGCAGAAACTTGGGCTGCCTGCAACGGGTTTAACGGGCAACTCAACGATCGGTGGCGCTGCCAACTCAACTCAACCGCAAACCTCTAATAATTTGGGTAGTGTGCTGGACTTGAATAATCTGTTGAAGTTTCCTACCGTCGGCACGTCTACAGATCCGAGACAGGCTGCTTCAACAAACTATGGTGCTTCTTCCGAAGCGTCAGTGACTTCTTCTAATAATCGTCCGGCTCAAACGCCTGTTAGTTTTACTGCGATCGCGCCCTCTACTCCGATCGCAGGCACGACCAGTCTAGGCAGTTTTGGCGTAAATGCCACACCGTCAACTTCCTATACCAATTCTTATACCAGCATTGTCGAAGGCACTCAGCCTCTTCCGGTGAATGGGACTGTACCAGTCGTGCCTGCGATCATTCCCATTTCCCCTTTGTCTACACAGCCGCAGCCGATTTTGTCGCCTCAACCTTTGAGCAATTCGTCAAGCTTAAATGCGGCTCCTGCGCTTTTTGTGCCTCAACAGTCTCAAATTCCGATCAACGATGCTCCGTTTACGGCTCCTCGTTCGATTCCAGGTCGAGTGTTGGGAGGTGGACAGATCAATACCTTCTCAAATCCTTAAAATTAGCCCTGTGGGGGAGTTAAGGATTTTTGTGCCTAGGCAGACTTAGGTTGTTAGTCTGCTAAATTATTCACCACAAGAGCACATTGCACGATCGACCATGAACCGACGACTGGTAATGAGTCTGATGATTGGTTTAGGCTTGACGGCAGCAGGGTGGGCAGTCGCGCTGGTAGCTGCCACCCAGAAGAAGCGCTGCGTCGCCCGTTTTCATGCCCAGGTCAGCCTGAAGTCGAGGCAAAAAACTTTCAGGTGTTAACGACTCGCAAATGGTCAAAGGGCATCCTTGCGCTCTATCGAGGAAACTGCCCAGGAGACAAACAAAGCTCAGATCAGCAGGTTTTGAGCTATCGGGTGATCAAGCAAACCGGAATGGAATGGCAACTCAGCAGTAGCGGCGGTCGCTTTACGACAGCAGAAAAGTCTAAGTCTAAACCTGTCTCTTTAATTGATTATGGGGTTGGTCGCACGGTTGGCAAAGGGAACGATCGACAAACAATCCTCTATGGTCAGGTGCTTTCGCCTCAAGTTTCAGCCGTAGAAGTCACCTTTAATAATGGCAAAAGTCTTCGTGATGAGAGTCCTGATGGGCTGTTTGCGCTGGTGGCTCCGGGCGCAACAGGCATTTGTGATATTCGCATGTTTGGGTATGACAATCAGATTTTGCAGCGAAACGAACTGATATCTCCTCAAAAATCTGATCCTCATGATGGCAACACCTGTCAGGCAATTTCAGGACAGTTGTAGATCAGGGATCGGCTTGCCGATGCCTGAATTAAGATCGTGGATTAAATAATATCTGTCACTTGCAACGCTAATGGGCACGGCAGTGCCATGCCCGTACGCAGATTCCTGCTTTATGCTTCGTCTAGGGCTGCAATTCCGGGAAGTTCTTTCCCTTCTAGCAGTTCTAGACTTGCGCCACCGCCTGTTGAGATGTGACTCATCTGGCTGGCAAGCCCAACTTTCTCAACGGCTGCTACAGAGTCACCGCCGCCGATGATCGTTGTAGTGCCTTTGGGGGTCAGGTCTGCTAGTGTGCGGGCGATCGCTTCCGTTCCCGCAGCAAACTTATCAAACTCAAACACACCCATCGGGCCGTTCCAAATCACGCTCTTGCACTGGTTGAGCGCATCCTGGAAGACTTTGATCGAGTCGGGTCCGATGTCTAAGCCCATCCAGCCATCGGGAATGTTTTCGATGCTGACAGTCTGGGCGTTGGCATCTGGGGAGAAGTTATCAGCGACGACGACATCCGTTGGCAGCAGCAAGGCAACACCCCGCTCTTTGGCTTTGGCTTCTAGCGTTTTTGCTAGTTCTAGCTTGTCTTCTTCGACTAGAGACTTGCCCACGTTTAGCCCACGAGCTTTATAGAAGGTGAAGATCATGCCGCCGCCCATCAGCAGATAATCGACTTTATCGAGCAGGGTGTCGATCACGCCGATCTTGCTGGAGACTTTTGAGCCACCGACGATCGCAGCCAGTGGTCGCTGAGGATTCTCGATCGCGTTTTGCAAATACTGCAATTCTTTCTCGACGAGCAATCCGGCAACTGAGGGCTTGAGGTAGTGAGTTACGCCTTCGGTCGAAGCGTGAGCGCGGTGAGCCGTCCCGAACGCATCGTTGACGTAGAGATCAGCGATCGACGCTAACTTCTTCGCAAATTCTGGATCGTTCTTTTCTTCTTCTGGGTAGAATCGAACATTTTCTAACAGGATCACGTCTCCGTTGTTCATGGCGCTGACTTTGGCAGCCACTTCATCGCCGATGCAGTCATCGCACTTGACCACCGATTGCCCCAACGCTTCAGAAAGGCGTTTCGCTACAGGAGTGAGACGCAGCTTATCATCGACTCCTTTGGGGCGACCAAAGTGACTGCACAAAATCACCTTTGCCCCTTTAGAAGTCAAATTCTGAATGGTCGGCAACGCGGCTCGAATGCGAGTGTCGTCAGTAATCTTGCCGTCATCGTCTACGGGAACGTTAAAATCAGCCCGAACTAAAACTCGCTTTCCTTGTAAATCAGAGGATGATAAATCGTTTACAGTCTTCTTGGACACAGAACCAGTCTCCTAAATAAGTCTTTCTACCCGTCCTTATTTTCCCTGAAAGTGTCGTGATGTCGATCGCAAATCTGGTCTGGATGCGCTAAGTTCAGAAACATAGAGCCAATAAGCGTCAAAATAAAAGACGAAGCTTTTTGAATTCTCGCTTCTAGCCTTTCGGAAATGAGATCTTATGTTTAAGACTGTTTTATTCCCAGTTGACCAAAGTCGAGAATCGCGGCAAGCGGCTGAAACCGTTGCTACCCTCGTCAAACATCATCAGAGCCGATTAATTATTCTCTCGGTTGTCGAGCCACCCGAAGCCGAAGTTGCGTCTGCGGATGCGATGGAGTCACCCCAGGCCGTCGCTGAGTTGCTCCAAAATGCGAAGAAGTTATTTTCTCAACAAGGCATCGAAGCCGAAGCGTTAGAGCGAGAAGGCAAACCTGCTTTCACGATTTGCGATGTGGCTGATGAATTAGATGCCGATCTGATTATCATGGGCTGTCGAGGATTGGGACTCACCCATGAAGGCACTTCTGAAAGTGTGACCAATCGAGTCATTAGCTTGTCGCCCTGCCCCGTGCTGGTCATTCCCTAACAAGCTGAGGGATGAGGGGTGAAAAGTCACCTAAGATAGAGGTTTGCTGTCAAATTCTCCCTCGTCTCTTTTTCCCATGTCTTCCCCTCCTATTCAGTGGTATCCCGGTCACATTGCCAAAGCAGAAAGAGCGCTCTTTGAGCAGCTTAAGCGAGTCGATGTGGTGTTAGAAGTGCGGGATGCTCGAATTCCGATGTCCACTCATCACCCACAGGTCGATCAGTGGATTGGCACCAAGGGGCAAGTGTTAGTGCTCAACCGCACAGATATGATCCCGGCGCAAACTCGTCAGCAGTGGACGCAGTGGTTTCGATCGCACGGGCAATCACCCAATTTTACCGATGCTCAACACGGCAAAGGCATCGAAGCGGTGGCTCAGGCAGTGCAGGAAGCGGGGGCGCAGGTCAATGCCCGGAGGCGCGATCGGGGGATGTTGCCTAGACCAATTCGCGCTGTCGTAATTGGCTTTCCTAACGTGGGCAAGTCAGCGCTGATCAATCGCTTGCTGAATCGGCGCGTGGTTGAGAGTTCTCGTCGAGCGGGGATCACTCGTCAACTCAGATGGGTGAGAATTTCGGACCAAATCGAGCTGTTGGATGCACCGGGCGTTTTGCCTAACAAGCTCACTGATCAAGAAGCTGCTATCAAGCTGGCGATTTGTGATGATATTGGTGAAGCTGCCTATGATAATCAGCGCGTTACGGCATCCCTGGTCGATTTGCTTAAACAGTTGCATCAAGATCGCTGTTTAGAGGTTCGATATAAGGTCGATGCGGCTGAGTTGACGGGGGAGAGCTATTTGCTAGCCTTGGCAGAGCGGAAATATAAAGGGGATGTTGAACGATCGGCACGTCAGATTCTCAACGATTTTCGCAAAGGAATTTTGGGCACGATCGCGCTTGAACTACCCTAGTTTATCGAACTCATGTTTGTGAAGCTCATGGTGTGAAGCTCAATGTAGGTGTTAGGTTATGCCACAGTCGTTTGAAGACAAGTACCCCAACATTGCTCGATGGGTTTATGAACACCAAGGCATCATTGAAATTGGCAACGACCCCGATGGTTCATTAACCTCGTTTGTTAGAGCGATCGACATGGGCGGAATGCCCTGGGAAGGAGCGGATGAGTACGAATCGCTAGACGATGCACTGCTGGATTTGGAAGTAAACATCCAGGCGTATTTGAAAGAACTCTATGGGGAGTGATGCTAGAGAGTAAGCCAGCCGTTCTCTCTAGCATCATCTCTGCGGACTCGCACTATCATTGAACTACACCCATTGCTACCGGAGACAAGCACGATGAGTAGCGATCGCCTCGAAACCTTGATGAACCAGGCAGAGGAACTCATACAAGCCAGGAGGTACGAGGAGGCGATCGTTATCTTTCAGCAAGCTTTAGCTATAGCTCCTAAAAGCGTAGAAGCTTTGAGACAATGTGGTAAAGCATTAGCACAAATCAACCAAGACAAAGAAGCATTTGAGATCTTTGAAGAAGCGCTTAAAATTGCTCCTAACGATGTCGATTTATTAAGAAACTACGGTACAGTTCTTAGCAAAAAACACCAGCATGATGAAGCTTTTGAAATATTTGAAAAAGCTTTGACGATTCAACCCAATGATGTGAAAGTTTTGAGTGGCTATGGCAACGCTTTAAGACAAGCAGATAAATTGAATGAATCATTCAAGATCTTTGAGAACTTATTAGAAATAGAGCCTAAAAATGTTAAAACTTTTAATACTTGTGCTTTAATTCTAATGTTATTGGGTGAGGCAGACAAAGCTCTTCAATTCTTTGAATGTTCACTGCAAATCGAGCCGAATAATGCAATCACGCTCAATCAGTATGCTAATGCTTTAGCCAAAACTGGTCAGAACGAGAAAGCCTTTCAACTCTTTGAACGGTCGCTGCAAATCGAACCGAACAATGCAATCACGTTCAATCAGTATGCTAATGCTTTAGCCGAAACTGGTCAGAATGAGAAAGCCTTTCAACTCTTTGAATGTTCACTGCAAATTCGACCCGATCACCCAACAACGCTCAATCAGTATGCTAATGCTTTAGCCAAAACTGGTCAGAACGAGAAAGCATTACAATTCTTTGAACGGTCGCTGCAAATCGAACCGAATAACGCAATCACGCTCAATCAGTATGCTAATGCTTTAGCCGAAACTGGTCAGAACGAGAAAGCCTTTCAACTCTTTGAACGGTCGCTGCAAATTCAACCCAATGATGCAACAACGCTCAGTCGGTATGCTAGTGCTTTAGCTGCAACTGGTCAGAATGAAAAAGCTTTTCAAGTTTTTGAGAAATGTTTAAGGATCAGTCCTAATAATGCTATTACCTTATCAAGGTACATAAACACGTTACTAAGAGCAATACTCCGGACAAAATTTGAGCAGGTTTTAAGCCTCAAACCCTGATTCAACCGTGGACGGGATCTTATTATCAAAGTCAGAGGCAAAGCTAAC